>JAZTWH010000020.1:0-42856 GCA_045635765.1 Eubacteriales bacterium
GAGAGATTCCCAGCCCGTAACGCAAGAAATAGGCATAACGGCATTGGTGGTACTTGTCCGCCTTCGACGCGGACAAAGCAAGGCGTTCGGGATACAGCTGTAGAGCCGTATCTACCGCAAGATTGGAGACGGTCTGCCGGCGGGAAAGGATTTCTTCGTATTCCGGCCGACTGGAAAAATACCGTCCCAATTCCTCCACGGGAGTCTTAGTGTGAAGAGCAAAGGCGGCTCGCTCCCGCTGGATCCGTTCCGCCAGCAGCCGGGGATCGGAAAGGGAAAACCGACGGAGAGGAAGGTCGGGGAAAATCTCCAGCATCCGTCCGATGACCGGGGACGGAGCAGCCTCCCCACCGATGACCGACGCATAGGAAAGATACAATTCCTCCCGGGGAGCCGTAAGGGAAAGATAGACGTAAAACAATTCGTGCAGGATCTTATCGTCGGTGGTCTCGCCGATTCCGAAGGGCGACAATTGCTCCCGGTCCTTATCGGTCAACAGCCGGTTGTCGTCAATATTTCGGGGGAATACCCCTTCGTTCAACCCCAGAACAAATACGCACCGGGGAGAGATCATAGGCAACGTTTCCGGGGATCCGGCCGTAACCTCATCCAAGGAGGTGGGGAGAATGGCAATGTCGTGGGTATCCACCACGGAGAAAAACAGCTCCCGGTATTCTTTTAAGGAAATGGAGTCGGTGCCGGCAGTCAGAACCATTTCGTCCAAGGCCAGGATTAACTGCTCGTAGACCTTCTTCTGACGGGCCGAAAGCTCGTATTCGCCGTAATCCCGGTAGGTCTCCGCATTGCGGTCGAGGGTCGCGGGGACCCCCATAGCCTCCAGGGTATCGTACAACGCCCGGGAAATCTCCCGCACGGTGGCCTTTTCCGTCCGGGAACGGAAGGATTCCACGGTGTGGACGACCCGTTGTCTGATCCGTTCCGCACCGTCCCGCATGGCGATTTCTTCTTCCGTTTCCCGATCGGTATATCCGGCAATAGGTCTGGTAAAGGGCATTTTAAAGCGGTTGTAACGAATGGACCAAACGTTGACATACCGTTCAAACCAGGAGGCCTCCTCCGGGGTGCAGACGAATCCGCTTTTTACGAAGGCCAGCACCGCCTCCCTGGAATACCCGTCCACCGCCATCCCGAACAGGGCCGTAAGAAGGGGAACGGGATTCCTCTGTCTCAGAGGAGTTTTTCGGTGATAAAATAAAGGAATCTCATACTGATCAAACACGGGATCCAAGATCCCCGCGTAATCCTCCAAGGATCGGACGATGACCGTAAAATCTCCGTAGCGATACCCCTCGTCCCGAACCTTTTTCCCGATGATCGCAGCCACCTGCTCCACCTCGTCGAAGCGGTCTGCACCGGAATAAAGATGAATTTTCTGAGGTATCCCCTCCCACGTTTTCCCCTCGGGGCGGGCGTATTCCGACTCCAGCAGTGCAAATTCCTCCGAAGAAAAGGAGGCGTTGCTCTGCAGATTCACGATCTTGCAGTCTTCGCCCATCCGCCGGCAATAGGCAATCAGTTTCCGGGCCTCCTCTGCGGAATCGGCCGTGGGCCCGGCGTGGTCCGGGTCCGAGGTGTCGGTGGGAAGGGCCACGGTCACGTCGGCTCCGTTCTTTACCATCTGCAACAGAATGTTCCGTTCCCGGTTATAAAAGGTACGGAAGTTGGCCACGTAGACCCCTTCGTTTTCAAAATCCCCCGTTTCCTCCAACAGATTCCGCAGGCGGGCAGGAGCATCGTCGGGATCAAAATAGCCCTCGGATAAATATCCCTCGTAGACCTGACGGATCATGGCCAGGTCGTATAATTTTTTATTGTCCTCCCTCCGGGCGGTGTTCATCAGCTCCTCTGCCGAGATCCCGGCGGCCTTCAACTCCTTAATGGCACCCAAAAGCAATGCCAAAAACCGGGAGTTACGGTACTCGGAAGGATAGTACCGCAAGGAGGGAGCCACGGCGTCAAAGGCTTTTTTCAGCAGGACCGTCTTTCCCCCTTCTCCCAAAAACCGGGCAGGGATCCCATGCTTGACAAACTCCGTCCGGGCCAAGGATTTCAAGGAGGTAATATTCAAATGACGAAACCGCTTTTCCCCGACGCGGCTAAGAAAATACTGCTCCGACGCCACCGTATATTGGTCGGGAACCAACAGCGTGATCTTTTCTTTCCCCCCACTGCGGTCAATCCGCCGGGCAATCCGGTCGGCCATGTAGGCAGTCTTACCGCAGCCAACTCTGCCCAAAATCAACGTCAACGGCATGGGCCTTTCTCCTTCCTCACCATATTACGGAAACTGCCGAAACAGGTTCCACAAAAACCAGCATACGAAAAATCCACAAAACAATACAAATTGCAAAACGCTCCATCCCTTGGGAACCTTCCGCCCCTTCAACGACAGGAGGTACCCCCAAAGGACCGCCATTCCCCCGGCCCCGCCCACGGCGACGGTCAAAATCAAGAAAACCCTTTCCATCCTACCTCCCGAAGCCAAAAAACGCTCCAAAACTCCATTCTAATCCTACAGAGCAAACCGCCTTCAAAACACCATTTCCTCTCGAAAGAACAACCCCCGGCAAAAAAACTTCTGTTTTCGCTGCTCCAAAAGTTTTCAAAAAGGTCTCCGGCGGATCCTTAAAAAAACATGCCTACGCATCCCCCAAGGGGATTCCGATCAAGGCCAAGGCATATTCCAGCAGGGATTGCCTTTTTCCGGTGAGGGTGACGTAAACATCCTGCAGGGCCACTGCCAAAAAGCCGGGGAACAAAAGGGCACAAAAGACCTGATTCATTTCCCAGGCCTCGGCAAATCTTCCGTGCATCAAAAGGGTCAGGGCCCGGGTGGCCCCGCATCCGGGACAGTGCAGACCGATCAACGCAGAGGGACATCGGAAGGGCCCTGCCGTCACTGCCTCGTAGGGAAGGAGGGCAAAGAGCAATAAGAGAGCCCCGTAGAATACAATTCGTAAAATACGAAAACAAAGGACCTTTTTTTGCATAAAACCTCCCGGGAAAACAAATACTTTGTTCAAAGGGGATGAATAAAACCGTGCTGAACAAAGTTGAAATCTGCGGCATTAACACGTCGGAACTGAAAGTATTGAACGAAGAAGAAAAAACCGCCCTGCTCCATCGCATTAAGCAGGGGGATGAATCGGCCCGCACCGCCTTTGTCAACGGAAATCTGAAGCTGGTGCTGAGCGTGGTACAGCGGTTTTCCAACCGGGGAGAGGACCCGGACGACCTGTTCCAGATCGGATGCATCGGGCTGATCAAGGCCATTGACAATTTTGATCTCTCCCAAGAGGTGAGGTTCTCCACCTACGCCGTTCCCATGATCATTGGGGAAATTCGCCGGTATTTACGGGACAACAACCCCATCCGGGTCTCCCGATCCCTGAGGGACACGGCGTATAAGGCCCTGGGGGCAAAGGAACGGCTGACCGCAAAGCTGAGCCGGGAGCCTACCATCGAGGAGATCTCCGCCGAAATGGGCATGAAGCGGGAGGAAATCGTCATCGCCCTGGAGGCAATCGTAGATCCGGTGTCCCTGTTCGACTCCGTCTACAACGACGACAGCGACACCATTTATTTGATGGACCAGGTGAGGGACATTCACGAAACCGAATCCAACTGGGTGGAGGAAATTTCCCTCCGCCAAGCCATTTCCCGCCTCTCCGACCGGGAAAAACGAATTCTCGCGTTACGCTTTTATTCCGGGAAAACCCAAACGGAAGTGGCCGCAGAAATCGGCATCTCCCAGGCCCAGGTCTCCCGGCTGGAAAAAAACGCATTGACGGAAATAAAAAAATTTCTTTGAAGGATTGCTAAAAAAGCAAGAAGATCGGGCAGGGGAAGGCCTCGACTGCCCTGTTAATTCTCCGGGAGATCGGAAAGGAAAAGGCCTCCCGTCTGCCCTATTTATTCTCCGGGAGATCGGGAAGGAAAAGGCCTCCCGCTTGTCCTGTTTATTGCGGCAGAAAAAGGTCGCCCTCTTGTCTTGTTTTCCGGCAGAAAACGGTCGCCTGTCTGCCCTGTTCATTCCGGGAGACTGGACAGAAAAAGCCTCCCGTCTGCTCCGTTCATTCCGAGATTTCGGAGAACCGGGCCTCTTCTTTTTCCTTCCGCTTCTCCACTCTCCGCCGTTCCCTGCGGAAGTGAAGGACCAAAAAGACCGCCGTGGCGGCACAAAGGGACCCCACGAGAAAAAGTCCGAACCCAAAAACGACCGTAGCCGCGTCCCCGGAAGAAAGGGGGGAAATGAACACATCCAAAAGCCTCATTGCTTCTCTCCTTTCCGCCGGGACATTCTGGCTCGAAGATCGAAGAGCCGGCAGTGGTCGGTATACAATCCCAAGCTGACGGCCAAAGCCAAAATCAACCCACCGGCACAAAGAAAGCGAACCGAATTGGTGGGAGTGATGGGGAAAAATCCCGGAAGGGCCCCCAACAGGATGGCCACCGAACAGGTTCCCACGGCCAAATGAGGCTTTTCGGGCAAGGCGGCAGTGGCGGCACCGAAACAAAGGGAGGAAGGAGCACAAAGGGCCCCAAGGCCCACGCAGTAAAGCCACGGAATATGGGTAAACACCGTCATAAAAAGCAGGGCCGTTCCGAGGCAGACCAACGCTGTTTTCCGGGGTCCGAATCGGTCAGCTCCGATTCCTCCGGCCACCCGGCCTACCATACATACGGCGGCAGGGACCAGGATCAGGGGACCGTCGGCCCAACTCGGCCGAAGCAGAGTCCCCGTCAGAGAAATGACCGCCAAGGGAATCAGAGTTAAAATCAAAATTCCCCAATTGGGGATGCTCCGGGAAACGCTATGGCGAAAGGACCGGATCCGGCGGGGATATTTTCGGGCCTCCGCAAAAAAGAAGCAAGCCAAGGACAGGCCGGTCAGAAGAAGGACCGGGGCCCAACGGGGGAAGGCAGAATTTTGAGCCAGCACCGTGCCCACCGCCCCACCGAAGACTCCCGTGGAAATGATCGCTCCGTTCCGGGAGAAAAATCCCCGAGCAAAGGCCAAGCTCTCCCCCAAGGCCCCTACATGGAACAACGCACTCCCCACCCCAGCCAAAAACAGGGAGCCCCAAGCCCAGGAGGGAGGAAGCAGACACGCCAGCCCCACCAAAAGGCACCCGACGGCCTGGGAGTGGATCTTTGGCATTTCGTCCAACACGATTCCCAAGAACGGCCGCAGTCCGTAGGCCAGGATCAAAAAGATCAGGTATCCGGATCCGATCAAAAGGGTGGTTCCGGCAACCTTGGAAAAGCTCCCGGCCAGCAGAAAAAAGCAGGCAAAATCCACCGCAAAATGGGCGGCGGTCTCGGTAATCAACGCCTCTTTTCTCGGCATAAGATCCCTCCTTCTCCGTAAAGATTTCTATCATATTTATAAGTATATCATTTTTTTTATGCCATGTCAAGGTTTTGTCTTACTTTCCTATTGACTTTTCGGAAGGAAATATGGTAAAATAAGACAAACGATTTTATTATGCTTCGGGGAACTTCATATGTTGAAATTTTATCCTCTCACCTTAGAACACCTTCCCCTTGTTCGGGCAGATCTTGCCCGGCCGGTTCCCCGTACCTGCGACTATTCTTCCGGAGGTGTTTTGCTGTGGAGGGATTTCTTCCGGGTATCCTTCGCCCGGGTGGGCCAGTCCCTAATCTACCGGCTGACGCTTCCCGACGAAACCGAGGCCTTCCAGGTTCCGGCGGATCCCGATCCCGCGTTGCTTCTGGCCGTCTTTCAGCATTGCCGGGAACAAGGGATTCCCTGCCGTTTTTCCTTCGTTCCCGCAGAGCGAAAGGACGACTTTTTCTCTCTGTTCGGGACTCCGAAGGTCCGGGACCAACGGGAATGGTACGACTATCTGTACCGCAAAGAGGATTTTATTACCTACGGAGGAAAAAAGCTCCGGGGCCAGCGGAATCACGTCAACAAGTTTTTATCCTCCTTCCCCCGTTGGGAATTGGTCCGGGGTACGGAGAAAGACCTTCCCCGGCTCCGGGAATTCTACCGCCGGTTTCGGGAAGAAAACCAAAAGGACGCGCCCACCTGGATCGAAGAAGAGAAAAAAATCCATGAAATCTTTGACCATTTCCAGGAATACGGCTTTCTGTGCGGAATCCTTACGGTGGAAGAAACCGTCGTGGGCTTTTCCCTGGGAGAACGAGTGGGAGACACCCTGATCATCCACACGGAAAAGGCAGACCGAAAGGTCCCCGGGGCCTATCCCATGCTGGCCTCCCGATTCGTCGAAGCCTTTTCCGACAACCGAATCCGCTACGTGAACCGAGAAGACGATTCGGGAGACGAAGGCCTGCGGACGGCAAAGCTCTCCTATCACCCCTGTGCCCTTCTGGAAAAATCGCTGATTGAGATTCCTTATTAAATATACGCCCCTCCAGTCTTCTCAAAAGACTGGAGGGGGTCTTTTTGGGGAGGAATCTCAACTCATAATCCCCTCCGGGGTTCTTTCCCTCCAAGACTCTTTTCTCAGGGAAGAGTCTATGGGAAAAACAAAGATTTGAAAGACGCCTGCCTCTTGAAACAAACGCCTCGCGGCGGGGTCCCCGGCTCCCCGGGAGGGAAATTGTATCTTTTTTATGAAATTGCACAATATATAGTGTTTTGCTCTTGACATTCCCACAAGATATGGTATAATAGTAATACACCGTTTTTTCAAATTGCGTAAAAAAATAACTCCATATAAAAGAAAAATAAGGAGAAATGAGGGAAAATCATGAAAGTCATCAAACGAAACGGCTCGGAAGTGGTCTTTGACATTACCAAAATCATTACCGCTATCACCAAAGCAAACGATGCCGTAGAAGAAGAAGCCCGCATGACGCCCATGCAGATCCGCCGTATTGCGGAAGCCGTCGAGCTGAACTGCATCCGCATGAACCGGGCCCCCGGGGTGGAAGAAATCCAAGACCTGGTCGAAAGTCAGATCATGGCCCACGGGGCATACGAGGTAGCAAAAAAATACATTACCTACCGCTACACCCGGAACCTGGTTCGAAAATCCAACACCACCGACGAACGGATTCTGAGCCTGATCGAATGTTGCAACGAGGAAGCAAAGCAGGAAAATGCAAATAAAAACCCCACCGTCAACAGCGTTCAGCGGGACTACATGGCCGGGGAAGTGAGCCGGGACCTGACCGAACGCCTTCTGCTCCCTCCCGAGATCGTCGAAGCCCACAGAGAGGGGATTATCCATTTCCACGATGCGGACTACTATGCCCAGCATATGCACAACTGCGACCTGGTCAACCTGGAGGATATGCTTCAGAACGGCACGGTCATTTCGGGCACCATGATCGAACGCCCCCACTCCTTCTCCACCGCTTGTAATATTGCCACCCAGATCATTGCCCAGGTGGCAAGCAACCAGTACGGCGGTCAATCCATTTCCCTGACCCACCTGGCTCCCTTCGTTCAGGTCAGCCGGGAAAAAATTCAAAAATCCCTTGCACAAGAATTAGAAGAGGCAGGTGTTTGCGTTACCGACGACCAATTTACGAAAATGGTGGAAAACCGCCTGCGGGAAGAGATCCGCAGAGGGGTCCAGACCATTCAGTATCAGGTCGTTACCCTATTGACCACCAACGGACAAGCACCCTTCGTCACCGTCTTCATGTACCTGGGCGAAGCGAAAAACGAACAGGAAAAGAAAGACCTTGCCATCATTATTGAAGAAACTCTGCTCCAGCGGTATCAGGGCGTAAAAAATGAGGACGGCGTTTACGTTACCCCCGCCTTCCCCAAGCTGATCTACGTGTTGGAAGAACAAAACATCCATCCCGACTCTCCCTATTACTACCTCACCGAGCTGTCGGCCAAATGCACCGCCAAGCGGATGGTCCCCGACTACATCTCCGAAAAGAAGATGCTGGAGCTGAAGGTAGACAAAAACGGAGACGGCCACTGCTATACCTGCATGGGCTGCCGTTCCTTCCTGACTCCCTACGTGGACGAAAACGGGAAGCCCAAGTATTACGGCCGCTTTAATCAGGGGGTTGTCACCATCAACCTGGTGGACGTTGCCCTGTCCTCCGGCGGAAACGTGGAAAAATTCTGGAAGATCTTCGACGAGCGTCTGGAATTGTGCCATCAGGCTCTTCTGTGCCGTCACGAACGGCTGAAGGGGACCCTGTCCGACGCCGCCCCCATTCTGTGGCAGTACGGTGCCTTGGCCCGTCTGGAAAAGGGTGAACCCATCGACAAGCTTCTGTTCGGCGGTTATTCCACCATTTCTTTGGGATACGCAGGTCTGTACGAATGTGTGAAATACATGACCGGCAAATCCCACACCGACCCCTGGGCCACGCCCTTTGCTCTGGACGTGATGCAGCACATGAACGACGCCTGCAAGAAGTGGAAGGAAACCCACCACATCGACTTCAGCCTTTACGGAACTCCCCTGGAATCCACCACCTATAAGTTTGCAAAATGCCTGCAGAAACGCTTCGGCGTTGTGGAAGGCATCAACGATAAGGGCTATATCACCAACAGCTACCACATTCACGTCACCGAAGAGATCGACGCCTTCGCCAAGCTGGCCTTCGAGGCTCAGTTCCAGGCCCTGTCCCCCGGCGGAGCCATTAGCTACGTGGAAGTCCCCGACATGCAAAACAACCTGGAAGCAGTCATGCAGGTGATCAAGTTTATTTACGACAACATCATGTATGCGGAGCTGAATACCAAATCCGACTACTGTCAATGCTGCGGCTGGGACGGAGAAATCTCCATCGCCGAGGAAGACGGAAAGCTGATCTGGAAATGCCCCAAATGCGGCAACACCGACCAATCCAAAATGAACGTTGCCCGCCGTACCTGCGGTTATATCGGCACCCAATACTGGAACCAAGGCCGCACCCAGGAAATCAAGGAACGGGTCCTGCACCTGTAATGCACCATGAATTACTGTAATATCAAATACTTTGACATTGCCAACGGCGAGGGGATCCGCACCACCCTATTCGTTTCGGGATGCACCAATCACTGCGAGGAGTGCTTTCAGCCCGAAACCTGGGATTTTGATTACGGCGAACCCTTTACCGCCGCCCAGCAAGACGCCATCTCCGAATCCTTGAGGCCGTACTACGTCAATGGCTTGACCCTTCTGGGAGGAGAGCCCTTCGAGCCCTCCAACCAGCGGGCCCTGGTCCCCTTTTTAAGGCGAATCAAGGAAGAACACCCGGAGAAAACCGTCTGGTGCTTTACGGGCTTTACCCTGGACAAGGAATTACTGGTCGACGGCTCCTACCCCCGATGCGAGGCGACCGACGAGATGCTTTCCCTAATCGACGTCTTAGTGGACGGTCGCTACGTCAAGGCACTGAAAGACATCTCTCTCCGCTTCCGGGGATCCTCCAATCAACGCATCATCGACCTGAACAAAACCCGGGCCGCCGGTAAAATCCTTCTCTGGAGCGACGGCCGCGAAAAATAACGAAATTCCAAAGAGGCACCTGCGAAAGCAGGTGCCTCTTTCAAACTACTGCCGAAAACGGTGCATCTCCAAAGGAAATACACCGTTACATTTTTATTCAATTCCCAAGGCGTCCTTGGCCAGCCGGTCGGCCATTTCGTTATACTTTACCCCGGTGTGGGCGGCAACCTTCTCGAAGGTGACGGTCAGGACCCCCCGATAGGCCTCGACGGCGGCAACATACTCCTTTGCCACAAAGGAATTGGCCTTCCATTCCCCTTGAAACCACGCGGCAATCCCGCTGTAGTCATGGCAAATACGAATGGATTTATACCCCATTTCCTCGGCTCTGCGAAGGGCCTTCAAAGTCCCTTGAAGCTCCCCCGCAACGTTTCTGGCGGACACGGCCTGCGGATGATTTCCCCAACCGTTCTCACAAATTTCCCGCCCGTCGTCGGTCAACAACACGCACCCGTATCCGTACCGCCGGCTCTTTGCATCATAGCTCCCGTCCACAAAGGCCACCAACGTCCCCCGAGGAACGCCATAAGAAACCGCCTCGCCTATCTCATTCCGTCCGGACAGGTTGGAAGCCCCGGACGACTCGGACATCTCGTTCCGTCCGGACAGATTAGGCACTTTGGACGGTCCGCACATTTCGTGCAGTTCGGACAGCTCGTGTGGTAGGGACATTTCGCAAGGTTCGGGCATCCGGGACGATTGTTCTTTTGCCCGCCTTTTCCCCGTGGGCTTCTCCGAGGGCTTGGTGTCCACCGGGCGGGGGCCGTCTGCGGAATTCAGATATTCCTCCGCCTGTTCCATGGTGGGAAAGGATTTGTATTTCGCTCCTTGAACCCCGTGAACCTGGGGCTCGCACTCAGCCCAGGTGCGGTAAATTCCCGGGGTAATCCCCACCCGAACGGCATAAAATTTCGGTCCGGCCATAGGTTCTCCTTTTAAAAAAAAGGGTTTGCAAAGCCCTTCCCGTGCAAAACCCTCCGAGTGTTTTCATGAATAACAAGACAGCACAGGGAAGGGGGATTCCACTCCTCTGTGCCGTTATGCTCTGTTTCGGTTATTCCCTGGAATCAGACTGCTCGCTGGACCTTACCGGAACGCAGGCAGGCAGTGCAAGCGTAAACCCGCTTCACCTGACCGTTAACAACGGCCTTGACACGTCTGACGTTGGGTTTCCAAGTGCGGTTGGAGCGTCTGTGGGAGTGAGAAACCTTGATGCCGAAGGCGACATCCTTGCCACAGTAATCACATTTTGCCATTCTTTCCACCTCCAAGCGTGTGTTTGTTCATTCAGCACGGATTATTATAGCAGAAAAAAACACAAATTGCAATACACTTAACAAAAAATTCATAAATTTGTCGGAACCCGTTCGGGGCGGAGGGGTTGAAAAAAACAGAAAAATATGTTATTATATTTAGGAATAATTAACTAAAGAAGAGGGAACCATTTTGCCGAACGAAAATATTGCCGGAACCGTCGTCCCGGAAAGCCGTCTTCGCCGTCTGGAGTTACAGGGATTCAAATCCTTTCCGGACAAAACCGTCATCGAATTCCGAGAAGGGATTACGGCCATCGTAGGCCCCAACGGAAGCGGAAAAAGCAATATTGCCGACGCCCTTCGCTGGGTATTGGGGGAAACGTCCACGAAAACCCTTCGGGGTGCGAAGATGGAGGACGTCATCTTCAACGGCACCAAGGAACGCAAGCCCATGGGGTATGCGGAAGTTTCCATTGTCCTGGACAATGCCGACCGAATGTTTGATATCGACTACGCCGAAATCGTGGTCACCCGCCGGTTTTATCGGTCGGGAGACAGCGAATATCTGCTCAACCGTGCTCCCGTCCGTCTGCGGGACGTCCGTGAGCTTTTCCGGGATACGGGACTGGGCCGGGACGGATACTCGGTCATCGGACAAGGCATGATTACGGAAATTATAAAAGCAAAGCCCGCCGACCGCCGATTCCTCTTTGAAGAAGCCGCCGGCATCGCGGGACTGAAATTCAAGAAGGAAGAAAGTGCCCGCAAGCTCCACCAGGCGGAAGAAAACCTTCTCCGGGTGGGGGATATTATCACCGAACTGGCCGACCGTCTCCCCTCCTTGGAGCATAAATCGAAAAACGCCAGAAAGTTTTTGGATTACAATGCCGAGAAAAAGGACCTTGAACTCTTCGTCTGGCAGAAGCAATCGGAAAAATACACCGAGGAACTGGGCAAAGCCCTCCAAGTAAAGGAAACCTTTGACGACCAGCTGAAGGCCTCCGCCGAATATTTTGCCCGGGCAGAAGAAAAGGAAGAGGAACAGAACCAACGGATTCGGGAACTGAGCGAAGCCATGGACGAGGAACATCGCCGCAAGTCCGAGACCGAATCCCGGGCCGCCGCCGCAGACGCGGAAATTTTGGTCCTGCAAAACGACCTGACCCACTTGGAAGAAGAACGGGAACGGCTCCGCAAGGAGGACGAACAGTCCGACGCCATGAAGTCCGTTCTTTTGGAGGAAAAGACCCGCACCCTCTCAGCCATGG
Source organism: Eubacteriales bacterium (assembly GCA_045635765.1). Classification (GTDB taxonomy): domain Bacteria; phylum Bacillota; class Clostridia; order Oscillospirales; family UBA644; genus RGIG995. Next base: position 12,007 of record JAZTWH010000020.1, read on the forward strand.
CCGCGGGGGAAGAAGCCGTCCGGGGATTGGAAGAGAAAATCACCCTTGTGGCCGCGAAGCGGGACCAGTCCAAAAAGACAGAAGAAAATTTCGGCTCCGAAGCAGGAAAAGCCGCAGAAGAGACCGCCCAAAAGGTAGCCGAGCTGACGGCCCTGCGGATCCGCAAGGCCTCCACAGAGCAATCTCTGGCCGACGTGCGGGGGAAATTGGAGGATCTCGCTCTGGATGACCGGGATTCGGAAGAAAAGCTGACCTCCCTGAAAAAAGCACAGAACGAGGCAAAAAATGAAGCAGACAAATTCACGTCCATTATCAACGATAACAAAAACCGCCTGGAAGGATACCGACTCCGCTTTGAAAACCGAAAGAGCCAGACGGAAAAGAAGGACGGGACATTACAAGAACTGCGGATCGCCCTTTCCAAAAAGCAGAGCCGCCTGCAATTGCTTTCCGACATGGAAAAGCATTTTGAAGGATTTAACTTTGCCGTCCGCACCGTAATGCAGGAATCCCAGAGGGGAATCCTGAAGGGAGAGATGGCAACGGTGGCCTCGGTCATCACCGTGGCTCCCAAATACGCCGCCGCCGTAGAAATTGCCCTGGGCGGTGCTATTCAGAACATCATCACCGACGACGAGCAACGGGCAAAGGCGGCCATGATGCTGCTGAAGAACAAAAACGCAGGCCGTGCGACCTTCCTGCCCCGGACCACCGTCAAAGGATCCCGTCTCGGAGGAAAGGGTCTGGAAAAAGAACCGGGCTACGTTGGTCTTGCCTGCGATCTGATCGAATACGATAAAAAGTACGAATCGGTCATGGTCTTTCTGTTGGGCCGCACCGCCGTCGCGGAGGATATTGACTCCGCCCTTGCAATCTCCAAGAATCACGACCGTTCCTTCCGAATCGTAACCCTGGACGGACAGGTAGTCAACGCTGGAGGATCTCTGACCGGGGGCAGTCTGTCCAAAAATACCGGGATCCTGACCCGCCGCAACGAGATCGAAACCCTGACCGAAGAAATCGGCAAGGAAGAAGAAACTCTGAAGGCCGCCGAAACAGAGCTGAAGACTCTGAAGGAAGACCTTTCCGGGGCACAGAGGGCCATTGAGGAGATCAACGCTCAGTCGGAAGCCGCACGGCAAAATCAGATCAAAGCAAAAACGGAATACGACAACTACACTTCTTATATCGAAAACGTCAACCGGGACCGGCAGGACCGGGCATTGCAAACCCAAGGACTGCAGCAACGGGAACAAGAGCTTTTATCTCTGTTGGCCGATGCCGACCGGGAATCCGACGCCCTGACCGCCGCCATTGCCGCCGGGGAATCTTCCGCAAAGGCCGCGGAAGAAAAGCTGGCACAGCTCAAGCTGGAACAAGAGCAGATTTCCGAAGAATTGCATGAGATCCAGCTGGAAATTTTGTCCGAGCAGAAAAACATCGAGCAAAACAAAAGCACCGTCGCCGCCCTGGAACAGCGGATCGCCGATTGCGGACAAACGGAGAGCGAAACCCGGCTCCAACGGGAAGAAAACCTCCGCAAGACCCAAGAAACCACCGCTGCCATCGCCGCGGCAGAGGAGAAAAAGGCCACCCTGCTACAGACCGTCTCTGACTTTGCAGAAAAAATCCGCAATCTTGCCGAAGAACGCAGCAAGGTCGAAGGGGAACAAACCCGGATGCGGGCCGAGCAGAAGGAAATCTACGACACCCGGGAACGCCTGACCCGGGAATCGGAACGGACCCAAGGAAAGATCGACCAACTGACCGAAGCAAACAACGCCATCTTATCCCGCTTCTGGGACGAATACGAGTTGACCCTCAGCGAAGTCATCGCCATGGATCTGTCCTTTGACCTGCCCACCGCCCGAAAGCGTGCGGCGGAATTGAAGGACATGATCCGTTCCCTGGGCCACGTAGACGTTTCTTCCATCGAAGAATACGCCACGGTGAAGGAACGCCACGACAGCCTTTCCGGGCAATACGAAGACATCCAGAAGGCAAAATCCGAATTGGAAGCCATGATCGCCGGCCTGGAAGAGGAAATGGCAAAAATCTTCGAGCAACAATTACATACCATCAACGAAGCCTTCGGGGAAACCTTCAAGGAAATGTTCAACGGCGGCGAAGCAAAACTTCGGCTGGACGCCCCGGACAACATTTTGGAATCGGGCGTTGAGATCTATGCCGCCCCGCCGGGAAAGATCATCAAGAATCTGGTCTCCCTCTCGGGAGGAGAACAGGCTTTGACCGCCATCGCCCTCTACTTCGCCATCCTGAAAATCAAACCTTCCCCCTTCTGTCTGCTGGACGAAATTGAGGCGGCCCTGGACGACGTAAACGTTGCCCGCTACGCGGCCTACCTGCACCGCCTTTCGGCCAAGACCCAATTCGTCACCATTACCCACCGCCGCGGCACCATGGAAGAAGCAGACAAACTTTACGGCGTCACGATGGTCAACAAAGGAATTTCCCGGGTCATCGCCATCGACGTAGACGAAGTCAGCCGCATGAACCTGGAGAAGCAATAAGGGAAGAACCCCCAACGCTTCGCCCCGCCTTCCACGGCAGAGCCGAAGCCGGCCCCGGAACCCTTAAGACGCAACAACGGGCCCCTGACACCTCTCTCCACACTACGGCAGAGCCGTAGCCGGCCCCGGAACCCTTGAGACGCAATATGGGGAGTATCCCCTTGCTTTCCCCCGGAAACCTTGAGACGCAAACAAAGGATGGATTTTATGGGTTTTTTTGAAAAGATAAAACAGGGATTAAAACGCACGAAGGAATCCATCGGAGATGGATTAAACGGCATTTTTGCCACCTTCCGCAAGGTGGACCAAGATCTGTTGGATGAATTGGAAGAGCTTCTGATTCTAGCAGACGTGGGATATGAGACCACCGAAAAGATCATCGCCGCCATCGAGGCACGGGCGAAGAAAGAGAACATTGATTCCGCCGACAAGCTCCGGGAAGCCTTGGAAGAAATTCTGGTGGAATTCATGGCGGGAGACCATACCCTTCATCTGAACTCCAAGCCCTCCGTGGTGCTGGTGGTCGGAGTCAACGGTGTGGGGAAAACCACCACCATCGGGAAATATGCCAACAAACTAAAACAGGAAGGGAAATCGGTCCTCATCGCCGCCGCCGATACCTTCCGGGCCGCCGCCATCGAACAGCTGGAGGTGTGGGCAGACCGGGCCGACGCTCAGATCGTCCGTCACGCAGAAGGGTCTGACCCAGCCGCCGTGGTCTATGACGGCATTAAGGCCGCCGAGAGCCGTGGGATCGACGTTTTGATCTGCGATACGGCGGGACGGCTTCACAACAAAAAGAATTTGATGGAAGAATTAAGCAAGATCATGCGAATTATCCACCGGGAGCTTCCCGATGCGGAGAAAGAGGTCCTGCTGGTTCTGGACGCTACCACCGGGACCAACGCGGTGGAGCAGGCCAAGTATTTTAACGAAGTGGTTCCCCTGACCGGGATCGTTCTGACCAAGCTGGACGGAACGGCCAAGGGCGGTGTGACCCTGGCGGTGAAGGACGTGACGGGGATTCCCATCAAGCTGGTTTGTGTAGGAGAACAGATCGACGATCTGCAAAGCTTTGAGCCGGAAGCCTTCGCCAAGGCTTTGACCGAAAAAAATTGAATCAACCGACGGAATTTAGGAGATATTTTATGCTGACAAGCAAACAACGAGCCTATCTTCGGGGTCTTGCCAATTCCATGAACGACCTGTTTCAGGTAGGAAAGGGCGGAATTACCGAAAACCTGATCACCCAAACCGACGAAGCCCTGGAGGCCAGAGAGCTGATCAAGCTCCGCTGTCTGGAGACCGCCGGAATCACCAGCCGGGAGGCGGCGGATGTTTTAGCGGAAAAATGCCGTGCCAATTCGGTTCAGGTCATCGGCAGTAAATTCGTGCTTTATCGGCCGGCCTCCGACCCGAAGAAACGGAAGATCGAGCTTCCCCCGGAGAAAAAGAAAAAATGAGCCGCATCGGCATATTCGGGGGGACCTTTGCCCCCTTCCACAAGGGACACGAACGGGCCTTGAGATCCTTTTTCTCTTCCGCAAAATTGGATTTTTGCCTGGTAATCCCCTCGGGGACCCCGCCGCACAAGACCAAATCGGTCCTCTTTTCCGACCAACAACGGCTGGAAATGACCAAACTTGCCTGCGACGGCATGGAGCGTCTTTCGGTCAGCGATTGGGAGATCCGAAAAAGCGGCCGCAGCTACACCTGCGAGACTCTGAGCTGGCTGAAGGAGCAATATCCCACGGACACCTTGGTTCTATACGTGGGCTCCGATATGTTTTTGACTCTGCAGGATTGGTACCACCCCGAAGAAATTTTTGCAAAAGCGGAAATTTGCGTCTTTTCCCGGACGGGCACCGACCTGGAGCAGCTGCGAGACCACGGAAAGAAATTGGAGAACCTTTTCCCCGGGGCGAACATTACCGTTCATACGGAGCCGCCCTTCCCCGTATCTTCTACCGAGATTCGGGAAAAATGGGAAAAGGGAGAGGATTTGACTTCCCTCCTCCCTCCGAAGATCAACGATTTTCTGACGCTTCTGGGATATGAAAAAATATTACAACGCCGGCTGTCTCCCCAACGGATGAAACACTCCCTGGGTGTGATGAAGGAAGCGGGAGAACTGGCTCAGATCCACGGAGCAGACGTAAAAAAAGCCCGCATCGCCGGACTTTTGCACGATATGACCAAGGAGTATTCCGAGGAAGAGCACTTCCGCCTGTTTGAGAAATACCGTCTTGTTTTGGACAGCGACCTGCAGGCCAACAAAAATCTTTGGCACGGGCCCTCCGCCTCGGTAGACATCACCGAGACCTTCGGCATCACCGACCCGGAGATTGCCTCCGCCATCCGCTACCACACCACGGGGAAGGCCAACATGACCCTGCTGGAAACCATTCTTTACGTGGCGGACCTGACCGATGAAACCCGGGATTACGACGACGTGGATTTTTATCGGGCATTGGCACGGGAAAATATTGAGAAGGCCGCCCTGATCGCCATGGACTGGTGCAAATCCGATTTGGAACGCCGGGGATGGAAGCCCCACCGGGACATGGAAGAAGGCGTTCTGTATCTGGCCCAAAAATATCCCGGAATCACCGAAGAAACCGAAAAAAAACGCATGAAATACCCCATGAAAGGATCATTATAATGGAAAACACCTTAAAAGCCATCGTAAAAGCCCTGGACGAAAAGAAAGCCGTCGACATCAAGGTGCTGAAGATCGACGACATTACCTCCCTTTGCGACCATTTCGTCATCTGCAACGGGACCTCCACCACCCACGTCAAGACCCTTGCGGACGAATGTGAAATCGCCGCCGAAAAGATCGGATACCGGATCCGCAACCGGGAAGGGATGGACGCCGGAAGCTGGATCCTGCTGGACTACGGTGACATTATCGTTCATATTTACAACAAAGATACCCGGAATTTTTATAACCTGGAAAAGTTGTGGAAAGACGGAATCGAAATCGAAATCAACGACCTTTTGGAGGATTGAACAATATGGAATACAATTTTTCCGAAATTGAAGCCAAATGGCAAAAGAAATGGGAGGAATCCGGTGCATTTCACGCCCGGGATCTTTCCGACAAAAAGAAATTCTACGCCCTGGTAGAATTCCCCTATCCCAGCGGTGCCGGGATGCACGTGGGACACATCAAGGCCTACTCCGGCCTGGAGGTCATCTCCCGGAAGCGGAGAATGGACGGCTACAACGTCATGTTCCCCATCGGCTTTGACGCCTTCGGGCTTCCCACCAAAAACTACGCCATCAAGACCGGAACCCACCCCCGGAACGTGACCGACACCAACATCAAAAACTTTACCTCCCAGCTGAAGCGGGTGGGCTTTTCCTTTGATTGGGACCGGGTCATCGACACCACCGAGGAAGATTACTACAAATGGACCCAATGGATCTTTTTGAAGATGTTTGAACAAGGGCTGGTCTTCCGGGATAAGACCTTGGTCAACTACTGTCCCTCCTGTAAGGTAGTCCTCTCCAACGAGGACTCCCAGGGAGGCAAATGCGACATCTGCCACAGCGGCGGGGTACAAAAATCCAAGGACGGTTGGAATCTTCGGTTTACCGAATACGCAGACAAACTGCTCAACGGTCTGGAGCAGGTGGATTACTTACCAAACGTGAAGATGCAACAGGTCAACTGGATCGGGAAATCCACCGGTGCCTTCGTCAATTTCTCCCTGAAAGGGACCGACGAGACCCTCCGCATCTATACCACCCGTCCCGACACCCTGTTCGGCGTCACCTTTATGGTCATGGCCCCGGAGCATCCCCTTTTGGATAAATATCGGGACCGGATTGCCAACGCCGACCAGCTGGACGACTATCGGACCGAATGTGCCAAAAAGACCGAATTTGAACGGACCCAGCTGGTAAAGGACAAGACCGGCGTTTGTATTCAGGGCCTTTCTGCCATCAACCCCGTCAACGGAAAGGAAATTCCCATTTACGTTGCGGACTACGTAATGATGGGATACGGAACGGGTGCCATCATGGCGGTTCCCGCCCACGACGAGAGAGACTATGCCTTTGCCAAGAAATTCGGCATCGACATCATCGAGGTCATCCGGGGCGGAAACATGGAAGAGGGGGCCTACACCGGGGACGGCGAAATGGTCAATTCCGGATTCCTGAACGGCCTTACCAACAAAAAAGAATCCATTGAAGCCATGGCCGCATGGCTGACCGAGCAGGGCATCGGAGAAAAGGGTGTCCAATACAAGATGAAGGACTGGGCCTTCAACCGCCAGCGGTATTGGGGAGAACCCATTCCCATCGTCCATTGCCCCCATTGCGGGATCGTAGGCGTCCCCTACGAGGAACTGCCCTTAAAACTGCCCAAGGTCGAGAATTTTGAACCCGGCTCCGACGGCGAATCTCCCCTGGCGAAGATTTCGGAGTTCGTCCACTGCAAGTGCCCCAAGTGCGGTGCCGACGCAAAACGGGAGACGGATACCATGCCCCAATGGGCCGGCTCCTCCTGGTATTTCCTGCGGTACATCGACCCCAACAACGATACTGCTTTGGCCGACCCCGAAAAGCTGAAATACTGGCTGCCCGTAGACTGGTACAACGGCGGAATGGAACACGTGACCCGTCATATGATCTATTCCCGCTTCTGGCATCATTTTCTCTATGATCAAGGGGTCGTCCCCACGGAAGAGCCCTACGCAAAACGCACTGCCCAAGGGCTGATTTTAGGCCCTGACGGGGAAAAGATGAGCAAATCCAAGGGCAACGTGGTAGACCCCAACGACGTAGTCAACGTTTACGGTGCCGACGTGTTGCGTCTGTACGTCCTGTTCATGGGCGATTACGAAAAGGCGGCTCCCTGGTCGGAGAACAGCGTAAGAGGCTGTAAGCGCTACGTGGACCGGGTCTGGAATCTCATGGAAAACCTTACCGACGACACGGAATATTCCCCCGAATTGGAATCGGCCTTCCACAAGACCATCCGAAAAGTCACCTCCGATATTGAAAATATGAAATTCAACACCGCCATCGCCGCCCTGATGACGCTGATGAACGATATTTCTTCCAAGGGAACCATCACCAAGGGCGAACTGAAGACCTATCTGACCCTGCTCAACCCCTTCGCCCCTCATATTACGGAAGAAATGTGGGAACAGGCAGGCTTTGAGGGCATGATGGTCACCACCCCCTGGCCCCAATACGACGAAGCAAAAACCGTGGATAAGGAGATCGAGATCCCCGTTCAGGTCTGCGGCAAGCTTCGCTCAGTCTTGAAGATCGCCGCCGATGCAGACAAGGACACCATCCTGGCCGCCGCAAAAGCCGACCCGAAGGTCCTTCCCTACACCGAAGGCAAAACCGTGGTCAAAGAAATCTTCGTCCCCGGAAAAATGGTCAACCTCATCGTAAAATAACCCCCTCACCGCAAAAATAGCGGAACCACATCGACCCCAAGCCAGCAAAACAACCGAAAACCATCAGACGAAGCTGGCAAAACGACCGCAAACCATGGGACGAAGCCAGCAAAACGACCGCAAACCATTGAGCCAACAAAACGACAACCGCAAGATGTTGGCAAAACATCGGCCAAAAAAAAGGAAAACAACCTGGTCCGAAAAGCAAAGACCAGGGCAACCGCAACCTATAGCCGAAACTACACAAAAGAAACGATAACGCACCCTGCTTCCCTTCCCTGTGACAGGGGCGGGGAACTGCGGAGTGCGTTACCGATTTTTGGATTAAGAATTGGGAAAGGAGGAGTCTGCCATGCCAACCCTGTCGGGAATCATTGACAAGATCATTTACAAGAACAACGATAACGGCTACACCGTGGCCATCCTGGAGACCCCCGACGGGGAGATTCCCGTGGTAGGACTTCTTCCGCTGGTGGCCGAGGGGGAGCAAATTGAGGTAGAAGGGGAATACAAGCTGAATCCCAAGCACGGTCAACAATTTGAAATTTCTTCCTTCCTCAGCAGGCTTCCCGTAGAAGAGACGGCCATTTTGCGGTACCTGTCCTCCGGCATCGTCAAGGGCGTTCGGACCAAGACCGCAAAGCTGTTGGTGGACGCTTTTGGGCCCAACACTCTGGATATTATCGAAAACGACCCGGAGCAGTTGGTTCAGATTCGGGGGATCTCTCCCGAACGGGCGGAGAAGATCTCCCAAAGCATGCGGGAGACCATCGGAGTCAAGACCATCCTGCTCTATTTTCAGCAGTTTGGCATGACCCCCTCCGTGGCCTTTAAAATTTACAAGCAGTTTGGCCTCAGGGCCTACGATCTGGTCCGGCAGAATCCTTACCGCATCTGCGAAATTCAAGGGGTTTCCTTTGAAAAGGCCGACCGAATGGCGGAGCAGATGGGCTTCGACCGAACATCGGATTTCCGGCTGAAGGCAGGCATCGAATACATTTTAAATCAAAATCTATACAACAACGGACATACCTTTATCCCCAAACTGAAATTGATCCCCCTGGCGGCGGAGTTTCTCGACACCGACCGACAGACCGTCAGCGACCGCATCGAGGAGATGTGTGCTCCCGGGGGAGAACTTCAGTACGTTCCCAAGATCGGGAATACCGACGGCGTGTATCTTCGCTGGGTCTATGACAGCGAGCGAAATATTACCAACCGGGTGCTTCTCGCCTCCCGGCTGGGGACGGAATATCCCGGGAATTTTCACAAGGACATCGGCCGCATCGAACGGGATCTGGACATCACCTTTGATGAAAAGCAACGAAGGGCCGTCAAGGAATCCTGCTGTCATCAGATGATGATCCTCACCGGAGGCCCCGGAACGGGAAAAACCACCACCCTGAACGGCATTATCCGTATTTTGGAGGCCAAGGGGGAAAAGGTGGGGCTGGCCACGCCCACCGGGCGGGCGGCAAAACGAATCACCGAGCTGACCGGCCGAGAGGCAAAAACCATTCATCGGCTTTTGGAATATACCCAAACGGGAACCGAGCGATGCTTTCAACGCAATCACGGCAACCCGGTGGAATACGACGCGGTGATCATCGACGAGTGCTCCATGGTGGACCTGTGGCTATTCGACCATCTGCTGGACGCCTTGCCCCTGTCCTCCCGGCTGATCCTGGTGGGAGACGTGAATCAGCTGCCTCCCGTAGGCCCGGGAAGCGTTTTAAAGGATATTTTGTCCAGCGATTGCGTCCCCTCGGTGGAGCTGACGGAAATTTTCCGCCAGGCCCGGGAAAGTCTCATCGTCACCAACGCCCATGCGGTGCTCCGGGGCGAAATGCCCCTGTTAAACGAAACGAAAAAGGATTTCTTCTTTTTGAAGGCGGAAAACCCCTTTGGGGCGGTCCAATTGGCGGTAGAATTGGCGGCTCAACGCTTGCCCAACGCCTACGATTTTTCTCCCGCAACCGATATTCAGGTCCTCTCCCCCACCCGGAAGGGAACGGCGGGAACGGCCAATCTAAACCGGGAATTGCGGGAAAAGATCAATCCTCCCGCCTACAACAAAAAGGAACTGACCTTCCGGGATACGGTCTTCCGGGAGGGGGACAAGGTGATGCAGATTCGAAACAATTACGATCTTGTCACCGAACGGGACGACGGCCAACTGGATGCAGGCATCTACAACGGAGACCTGGGCATCGTCGAGGCGGTGATCCCGGCCCAGGAAACCCTGATTGTCCGATTCGACGACAAACGGGTCACCTACACCGGGGAAACCTTGGAGGAATTGGAACCGGCCTACGCCATTACCGTCCACAAGAGCCAGGGGAGTGAATTTAAAGCGGTGATTTTGATGGTTTCCGAGGGAGCAGACCTTCTGTTTACCCGGAATTTACTGTACACCGCCATGACACGGGCAAAGCAACTGCTGATCCTGGTGGGCTCCCCCGCCCGCCTGTCCTATATGATCGGGAACGTGACCGCGGATAAACGGTACAGCGGACTGAAATTTATGTTGAAAGATTTAGGATAACATTTATGGACCTGACAAATCCCACCCAAATTAAAGAATTGCTGGAACGGCATCATTTTCATTTTTCCAAAACCTTCGGGCAAAATTTTCTCATCACCGCCCGAATTCCCGAAAAGATTGCCGAATCAGCGGAAATCGATGAAAATACCACCGTTTTGGAGATCGGCCCCGGAATCGGATGCCTGACCCGTTGCCTTGCAAAACGGGCAAAAAAGGTGGTCACCGTGGAGATTGACGATCGGCTCCTTCCCATTTTGTCTGAGACTTTGGGGGATCTGGACAATGTGCAGGTGGTCCACAACGATATTCTCAAGACCGACCTGAAATCCCTGCTGGAAGGGGAAGAGAACCTGGCGGTCTGTGCCAATCTTCCCTACAACATCACAACGCCGATTTTGGTATACTTATTGGAAAGCGGACTGAACTTCCGTTCCATTACGGTCATGGTGCAGAAGGAAGTGGCCCAACGGTTCTGTGCCGAAAAAGGATCCAAGGATTACGGTGCCATCACTCTGTTTTTAAATTATTACACCAAGCCCAAGATGCTGTTCCCCGTAGCCGCCGGAAACTTTTTTCCCAAGCCGAGGGTCGATTCTGCCGTCTTGCGGCTCCGGGCCATCCGACCGCCGGTGGACACGGACCCCTCGCAGCTCTTCAAAATCATCCGAGGCGCCTTCTCCATGCGGCGAAAAACCCTGCAAAACACCCTGGCATCCATCGGCATCCCCAAAGAAAAAACCGCCAAAGCCCTGGCATCCCTCTCCCTCTCCCCCTCCGCCCGAGGGGAGGAACTGGGCCTGACGGAATACGCCGCCCTGGCGAAAGAATTGAACAAGCAATAACCCCTCCCGGAACGGCACCTATCCCGGATAGCGAATCCTCCCGAAACAGCACCCTCGGAACAGTAACTCTCCCGGAACAGAGAACATCCCGGAACCACCGCTCCGAACGGTACTCTTCTCGAACAGATCCCCCCCGGGACTGCACCCCTATGCGGACCCCTTAACAATGAGGCGACGTGCTGACGCCCCCCTTTTTGATTGGGTCGCTCCGCACAAAATTCTTTGCATACAATTTCCCCCCTTGAAATGGTACTACCACATTCAAGGGGGGAACTATTATCCGTTTTTTGCGGATTTTTTTCATTTCCGAATCAGGAACCGGACGTGTCGGAGAATTTAAACAGATCCGACAGGTATTCGGGGCGATAGGCGTCGATGACGTCTTCGTTGTACACGTAATTCAAGCGGCTTCTCCAGTCGGTATGCTTTGCGGCAAGATCCTCGGCATAGAGGCTCTTAAAGACGACGTCCTTCACGTCGGTGAAATAGGAGTCCTTTTCCTTGTGGTCAAACCTTTGGATGATCCAAATGGAATCCTCCAGGGTGACGGCGGCGGATTCTCCGTTTTTCAGGGAGAACACCTTATCCACGATGTCCTCATCCACGGTAATATCGTAATAAGTAGCCAAAGATTCGCTGAAAATCCCCTTATCATTGATCACAAGGCCGTCTTCCAGGATGGTCTTGTTCTGCAATTCGTAGGACTGCTTTTCCGAGGCCGTCAGTTCATCGGTAATTTCCATATAGTCGTCGGAATACTGCTTGATCAGATCCTCAATAGCCGTGCCCTTTCCCAGCTCCGCAAGGACGGTGTTTTTATCGCCTTCGATCTGGGCCATTTTCGTCTCGTTGTACGGATTACCGTCGGAATCCTTGGTCATCATCACCACGTACTTGAAGCGGACATAATTGTTGGAGAAATACGCCTTCATCTCCTCCTCGGAGATCTCGTTGGGACCGCCTTCGCCGTAATAATAATCCAAAATCTTTTCACTCTTCAGATTGCAGGCCATCAAATTCCGAAATTCGTCGTAGGACATTCCCAGGGTCTGCCGGATAGTATTGAATCCGTCGTTTCCGTAAAGAGCCACCCAGTCCTTCTGAATGATGCGGTCGATCTCCTTCTCGTCTTCGGCATCCAAGGTCAATTCAAGGGCGTCAAAGGTGGTCTCAATATACAAATAACTCATATATTGATCCTTCGCACTTTCGATAATGGAATCGCTCAAAGACATTTTGCCCCCGGAAAGGGAGGTGTCCGCAAGCATCTCGGTCCATTTCATTTCTTTATCGGTCTGAGAGGCAATATAAGACAAATAGGCATAGTAATAATCGGTCATCCACTGCACGTAATAACGGTAGGGCCCCACGGGAAACTGCTGGGCCTCCCCGTTCACCGTGCCGGTAATGGCGTAGGACAGATCCGGCTTCGAGGTACACCCGGAAAACAGAACCCCGGCCAGGACCAGAACCAACAAAATACTCAACCATCTTTTCATGGAAAAATTTCCTTTCCGACCGTCGAAAAACGACGGGAATTCTACATTATAATTCAGTATACCAAAAAACCGCCCCGTTGTCAAGTTAAAAAGTGTGACATTCGTGAAAGAAAATGGGGGGGATGCTCCAAAGCATCCCCCGAATTATTGATTTGTAACGTTCAACAGAATAACCGACCCGGAAGCACCGCCAACAAGGTTGTAATTTCCACAGAGCCGGGAAATCAATGGAGTTGTCATTCCGGCGGAACTGGGGAACCGTCAAAGGGACTCCGAATTGCCGTTCCGGCGGAGCCGGCGAGTCTTTCGGACGAAGGGACGACGGTTTGGGCGGTTGTCGTTGCCGATTTATTTGTTTTTCAGCCGTTCCTGAACGATGGAGGAAACGGTTTGGGCAATTCGTTCCGCCGTCTGCAGGTCTTCGTGCTCCACCATGACCCGCATGACGGGCTCGGTGCCGGAGGCACGGACCACGATCCGTCCCTTATCGCCCAATTCGGCCTTGGCCTCTTCCACGGCGTCTTTGATGACGGGATCGGTGTAGAAGGCCAGCTTGCCTTCGTTGGAGACGGTAAGATTGACCGTCGTCTGGGGATAGCGGGTCATGCAAGTCCGCAGAGCAGACAGCTTTTCGCCCGACCGACGCAACCGGCAGAGTAACTGAATGGCAGTAAGCTGGCCGTCGCCGGTGGTGGCAAAGTCACGGAAAATCACGTGGCCGGACTGTTCGCCCCCAAAGTTTAATTCTTCCAGAAGAATTTGTTCCAGGACGTAGCGATCCCCGACCTTGGTGGCCAGGAAGCGGATGTCGTTTTTCTCACAGAAGCGGACAAAGCCCAGGTTGGTCATTACGGTACCGACGATAGTATTCCCGGCCAATTTTCCCCGAGCACGCATATCCAGGGCACAGATTGCCATAATAAAGTCTCCGTCCACCACGTTGCCCTGATCGTCTACGCAGAAGCAACGGTCCGCGTCGCCGTCAAAGGCGACCCCGGCATCCAGTCCGTGTTTGACCACATATTCCTGCAGGGCCTCAGGATGGGTGGAGCCGCACCCATCGTTGATGTTGCAGCCGTCGGGAGATTCAAACAGGAATTCACATTCGGCACCCAGGCCTTCAAACAGCCGTCTTGCAGTGCGGGAGGCGGCCCCGTTGGAGCAGTCCACGGCGATCCGCAGTCCTTCCAGGGAATAGGGAACGGTGGATTTCAGGTAATCGGTGTAATCCCGAACCGCATCGGTCATGGGGATGACCCGGCCGATCTTTTTCCCGGTGACGGGGGTGGCGGGCTTCTCCTGATCGAGGACGATGGCTTCGATCTCTTCTTCCAAGGCGTCGGGCAGTTTGTATCCGTCACCGCTGAAAATTTTGATTCCGTTATATTCAAAGGGGTTATGAGATGCGGAGATCATAATTCCCGCATCGGCCTTGTATTTGCCGACCAAATAGGCAACGGCGGGGGTGGGCATGACGCCCAGGTCCAAAACGTCCGCACCTACGGAGCAAAGCCCGGCGGTGACCGCGGCTCCCAGCATGGCGGAGCTTATCCGGGTATCCGCTCCCAAAACCACCCGGGGGCGGGGACGCAAATCGTCGGACAGCACCATGGCCGCCGCACGACCGATCTGAAGGGCCAATTCACAGGTAAGTGCCTCGTTGGCAATGCCACGAACACCGTCGGTTCCAAATAATCTTCCCATAGTTTAAGATTCCTCCTGTTACTGCTTCTTTTCGATAATATGATTTGAATCCTTGAAAATGCAATTTTCAGGCAAATAGCCCCGCACACGGGACAGGGGATAGACCGTCGCGTCCTTCCCGATCACCGTTCCGGGACACAAAACGCTGTTGCAACCCACTTCCACGCAATCGCCCAGCATGGCACCGAACTTTTTCCGGCCGGTGGGGAACTTTTGTCCGTCGGCGGAAACCGTGACGAGGGTCTTGTCGCTTTTTACGTTGGAACAAACCGAGCCTGCCCCCAAATGGGATTTATATCCCAGCACCGAATCCCCTACGTAGTTGAAATGGGGAACCTGCACCCCGTCAAACAAAATGGCGTTTTTCACCTCGGTGGAATTTCCCACCACCGCGTTTTTCCCAATAATTGCCGATCCGCGAATATAGGCACAGTGACGGATCTCCGCACCGTGATCCACGATACAGGGGCCGTTCACCGCCGCAGTGGGAGCAACCTTGGCGTCTTTGGCCACCCAAACCTCCGGGGCGATCTGATCAAATTCTTCCGAAGAAAGGGTTGCTCCCATTTCCCGGATTGCCTGGGCCAAATCAGACAACACTTCCCAAGGATAGGTGTATCCGCCGAGCAGATCTGATGCCCGAGTGCGGGAAAGATCGTACAACGACCGAATTTCAAACCGTTTCAAGTGATTACCTCCTAATAAAAATACACGTATAAGAGTCAATTTTCCCCGAAACGTTACAAATTCAACAAGTTCTAAAAAAATTCGAAAATTTGATGAAAATAAAGTGAATTTAACACAAAAATGTCAAAAAAATGTCAAAAAATAAAGATATAATATATATAAAATTATTCATATCATAGAGAGCGATTTTTCATGAGAAAGCTGTCCCTTTTGCTGATCCCCCTTCTGTTAATTTGCTGCGTTGCCTGTGCCTCCCGTCAGGGACAGCAGGATTTCGACGCCTTGTACGAGGCCTTTCTGGCCCGGGGGGAGGGCGTCGAGGGGTACGAAGTGACCACGCCGGAGAAATCCGACGGGTTTTCGTATTTTTGCGTCAGAGTTTGCCTGAACACCGACGATGCGGTGATTTTGGACGATTATATGTGGTTTGAGGCGGACGTTATGCTTTTCCAATCGGGGAAAGAGGCAGAGGACGCCTACCAAAAAAATTTGGAGACCGGCTTGGGGGGGACTTGCCTACGCCGGGGCAATCTTTTGATCTACTGGATGGAAGAAGACCCCTTTGCCGATTTGTATGAAGAGGTATATCATAGCGTATTTGGATAAAACAGGAGGAGTCGAATTTTTATGAACAAGGTAGAGTATTCTGCCCACGCAAAAATTCCGCAAACCCATGCGCTTTCCGTTTATTTCTGCGGCAAAGAACGGTACGAAGCCGGACGATCCGCCGGCCCCGTCATGCAGACCCAGTACACCCTTTACTACGTAGTGTCCGGGAAAGGCACTTTTCGGACCAAGAAGACCGCATACCGTCTTTGTGCCGGCCAAGGATTTATGGCCCTCCCGGACCAGATTCTCTCTTTGAAAACGGACGGGAACGATCCTTGGGAATATATCTGGATCGGCTTTGACGGCACCGACGCGCCCCAGATCGTCTCCGACGTGGGCTTTACGGAAAAATCCCCGGTCTTTAAAGGCGACCCCAACGGTCCCTTGGAAGCAATCCTGAACAAGCTTCTGGATTATTTTACTGCTGACAGCAACGACCGATACAACCTGCTGGGGACCTTTTACACCGTCATGGCCTATCTGCAGCACAATACCACGAACCGAATGGCCGGCGAAAAGCGATACGTGGAACGGGCCTTGGATTACATCCATCACAACTATCCCTACCGCATTAAGATCGAGGATATTTCTCGTTCCGTGGGATTGGACCGGACCTATCTGTTCAAGCTGTTCGTCAAAACCGTGGGAACGGCCCCTCAGGAATATTTGATTCGGTACCGGCTGGACCACGCTTGCGAAATGCTGAAAAACACAAGGCTTTCCACGGCGGCGATCGCCGCTTCCTGCGGATTCCGGGACGCCCCGTCCTTCTGCAAGCACTTTAAGGCCCGCCACGGCATCTCCCCCATGGGATACCGAAAGCAGGAAAAAGAACAATAATTTCCTTTTCTCCTTCCCCCTTTGGGAAGGAGATTTTTTTGCTCGTTATATAAAATCAATTCTGCCCTCTTTCAACCGCTTCAGGGCCGTAGCACTTCTGGATACCGACTCCCGTTCATCAAAGGAACGAAGGACGTAATCCAAGACGCCGTCCCTTTGCCGGTCGGAAAGTTGGGCGTAAAATCGGGAGGCAGAAAGGTCTTCGGATAATTCGGCCAAAAATGCTTGGAAAACAATTTTTTTCTTCATAAAAATTCCCCTTCCTTTCTCTTTTACTCTCTCCAAAAAGAAGGGGAATTTTGCTGAAAAAAATTTCTTGTGTCTTTTTTTTGAAATCCTTTGTGGAATTTATACAAAGCAAACGGAAAACAATTATTAAAATCGCTGAAACTTGTTTCTTTTTCATAAATACTATTTACTTTTTTGATAGAATATAGTATAATGTGGTTAATGAAATTCTTTTTTCTTGTTTCAAGGACAGGGGATATTCAACCGAAAGAAGAGCGAATCTTCTGAGGAATCGCCGCCGGCCGCGAAAAAAACCCGCCGGGGCGGAAAGGGGATAAACAGAATTATGCAGTACAAAACCGAAAACATTCGCAACGTCTGCCTTTTGGGCCACGGAGGAAACGGAAAAACCTCATTAGCGGAAGCCATGCTTTATTATACGAAGGGAATTGACCGGCTGGGAAAGATTGCCGACGGAACGACCGTCTGCGACTTTGACCCCGAAGAAACCAAGCGGGGTTCGGGAATTTCCGCCGCCCTGGCTCCCGTGGAATGGAAAGGAAGCAAGATCAATCTGATCGACACCCCGGGCTATTTCGACTACGAAGGAGAAGTGCTGCAGGGTCTGAAAGCCGCCGATGCGGCCGCCATCGTCGTTTCCGCAAAAAATAACCTGCACGTAGGAACGGAAAAGGCCTATAAATACTGCCAGAAAAAGAACCTCCCCAACATTTTCGTCGTCACCAAGATCGACGAGGAACACGGGGATTTCATGAAGGTTTACACCGCCCTGCGTCAGCAATTCGGCATCCGGGTCTGTGCCTTGACCTATCCCGTCATCGGCAACGGCAAGGTCCTGGGCATGATCGATCTTTTGAAAATGACCTATCGGACGGTGGAAGGGACCAATGCAAAGGACAATCCCATTCCCCCGGCGTTGGAGGACACGGTCAAGCGTCTTAAGGACGAATTGAACGAGGCCCTGGCCGAAACCAACGAAGAATTGATGGAAAAATACTTTGAAGAAGAACCTTTTACCGACGAGGAGGTTCAAACGGCCCTTTCGGTGGGCATTCGCCGTCGGGCGTTGTTGCCGGTTCTGTCCTGCTCCAACGTCACGCTGAACGGCCTGGAATCCATCCTCAACGCCATGGTGGACGTTCTCCCGGCCCCCGTTCCCGCCGCAGAATCGGGCACCGGCGTTTATATTTTCAAGACCGTAGCCGATAACTTTGGAAAAATTTCCTACTTTAAGGTCCTTTGCGGAACGCTGAAATCGGGCACCACCCTCACCGACATCAAGACCGGCCTGGGAGAAAAATTCGGCCATATCTACGTCATGAAGGGCAAAAAACAAACGGAAGTGGAAGCGTTGAACGCCGGAGACATCGGTGCCGTCACAAAACTGTCCGCCGCCACGGAAAGCGTACTGACCGCCGGAGTCAAGATCGACGTTGAGCCCATCGAATATCCCGTCCCCAATCTGAAAATGGCCATCACTGCAAAGAAAAAGGGCGACGAAGAAAAGATTGCCCAAGGCTTGCAGAAATTAATGGAAGAGGATAAAACCTTTACCTATTCCATGGACCCGGAAACCAAAGAACAGATCCTATGCGGAATGGGAGAGGCTCAGATCGAAGTCCTTTGCTCCCGACTGAAGGCCCGCAACGGCGTGGAGGTGGAGCTGAAGGCTCCCCGCATCGCCTATCGGGAAACCATCCGCAAAAAAGTAAAGGTCCAAGGAAAGCACAAGAAACAGTCCGGCGGCCACGGCCAATACGGAGACGTCTGGATCGAATTTGAACCCTGTGCCAGTGAGGAATTGGTCTTTGAAGAAAGCATCTTCGGAGGTGCCGTTCCCAAGAACTTCTTCCCCGCCGTGGAAAAGGGCCTGCGGGAAGCCACCGCACGGGGAGTCCTGGCCGGGTATCCCGTGGTCGGCCTGAAGGCCACGCTGGTGGACGGCTCCTACCACGACGTGGACTCTTCGGAAATGGCCTTCAAAACCGCCGCGGGCATCGCCTTCCGGGAAGGTCTCCCCAAGGCCGCACCCTGCATTTTGGAACCCATCGGAGAGCTGAAGGTTCAGATTCCCGACGGAATGATGGGCGATATTATCGGCGACATCAACAAACGCCGGGGCCAGATCATGGGCATGAATCCCGCCGCCGATCAGGGTTGGACCGAAGTCACTGCTGAAATTCCCATGTCCGAAACGGCAACCTACGCCATTGACCTTCGCTCCACCACCCGGGGCAGAGGCGTGTTCACCCTGAACTTCCTTCGCTATCAGGAGGCCCCCGCCAACGTTGCGGAACAGGTCATCGCCTCCGCCAAGGTTGAGGAGTAAGCATCGGAAATCCACGGTTTCTCACAAAGCACCTGAGGCCCCCCCAAAAAAAAGAACCAAGAAGGGACCCGCGGAGAATCTATCTTCCCATGGGAAAAACCACTGCATATGTACAAAGGAATCCCGGAATTATTTTCCGGGATTTCCTTTTGTTATACTAAGATGGGCTGCAGCTGTCTGCCGGCCAGGGCGGCGGCCGCGGCGGAGGGGATCGATTCCATGTTCGCAACGAGGGACGCCTCTTTTTTGATGGGGTCATCCTGTCCGAAGGGAACGAAGAAATATCCTTTGGTATTGAGAAGCATTCCGATGTTTTTGGCGTTTCCGGTCAGCCCGTCGTTGGTGGAAACGGCAATCAAAACGGGACGGGCGTTGCGAAGATGGGCCTTTGCCGCCAGCGTGACGGGGGTGTCGGAGATTCCTCCCGCCAGTTTTCCCAAGGTATTTCCCGTGCAGGGAGCGATGACCAGAAGGTCTAACATTTTTTTGGGGCCAATGGGTTCTGCCCCGGAGATGGTATGGATAATGGGACGTTTGCAAATATCTTCCACGACCGCACGGAATTCCTCCGCCGTCCCGAATCGGGTATCGGTGCTGTAGGAGTTAAAGGACATAATGGGAATCAGTTGATACTGTTCTGCCAAGGATTTCATTACGGGCAGGATCCTGCGAAATGTGCAGAAAGATCCGCACAGGGCAAAGCCGACGGTTTTGCGTTCCAAAGGGCATGCCACTTCCTTTCTGTTAAGGATTATTCAAAATATCGATCACGGTTTTTGCCAGATCTTCCCCTGCCGTAACAGGGGCAACCTTTCCCGGAAGTGCAGGTCCGTCCACAACGGTGCGGCCGAGAGTTTTGGAGGCTTCCCGGTCAATGCCTCCGGGAGCAGACGCCAGCTCGAAGAATACCGCCGAGGCCTGGGAGGTTTCCAGCACGTCTCTTGTCAAAAGAAGGAAGGGGACCGTATTAAAAATTGCCTGAAAGCCCGCCAATTCCAACCCTTGGCAATCCACCGCCCCGTATCCGTGAAGGGATGCGTCGATGCGGTCCCGGTGCTTGCGGGCGGCAACGGTAACAACCGCCCCCAGGGCAGTCAAAATCCCGGCCAGGCGTTTTCCGATGGCACCGTATCCCACCACAAGGCACGTCATTCCAAAGATGGCTCGGTCAGTATTTCGGATCAAAAGATCCACGGCCCCCTCGGCGGTGGTCACTCCATTGCGGAGCTTCAAATCCTCCCGCCGGGACAAATCCGTATAATTCAAAAAGGGATGCTCCGAAAGAGGCCCCCCGATTACCGGGATCCGAGGATCGATCCCCGTCTCTTCCATCAATTCCGACAGGGTGGGGGGCGTCTCCAAGAGAGGAGCGTTCAACCGCCCCTGCTTGAGACAGGGATAAGGCAAGACCAGGACAGAAAAATCCCGTTCCCTCAAGGGGACACGGTCCACAAGGGCGTAGGATGCAGTAAAAAATCCTTGATTTTTCATATACGTAACCGCCGCGAGGGTTCTTCGGTCTCCACCGGCGAACAAGATCTTCATAAGAACATTCCTCCCGAAAAAGGTCTATTCTATCTTATGAAAAGCCACGGCGGTTTGTGCGGCAAAGGGGCCGGCTCAAAGAGCCGGCCCCGGGGTATCTGCAATAAATTTATTCCTTTATTCTTGAACCACGGTAAGATTCACGTCGCCGCTGGTGGTCTTGATCCGGCACAGGCCGGTGTGTGGGACCGACGGGGGAACGTTCACCGAACCGCTGGTGGTGGTTACGTTAAAAACTTTCGGGCTTCGAAGAGTTCCCCGGACCGAACCGCTGGACGTCTCGATGGCAAGACTTTCCCCGTCGCAACGGTCTAAGCGAACGCTTCCGCTGGTGACCTTAACCGAGAAATCCCCCCGGCTGACCACTTCGGACAGCTTGACCGAACCGCTGGTCTGCTTTACTGCAACGGATTGAGAGGCCGTGGTTTTGCTTAACTTGGTGGCCCCGCTGGTGCCGGAGAGGCTGAGATTGTTGCAAGCAATATCCTCCAATTCCAGGGTTCCGCTGGTGACACTTCCCCGGATTTCTTTGGCACAAACCCCTTTTACGTAGAGATTCCCCGAGGTAACCGACAGATTCAATTCTTCCTTGGCGTCTGCCAGATAATGGACCGACCCGGAGGTGGCTTTCACCGTCGCCCGGTTAAAGGTCAACCCGTCCCCCACCTCAACTCCAAAGCTGTGGGATTGGGCCGTCAAGGACTCATAAGACCCCCTGGGCAAACGAACCGTCACCGTGGAAGAGGAAAAGGAAAAAAGACGGATTCGTTCGTACCATTTCCGCTGATCCAGGCGACGCACCGTCAGAATCCCCTCTTCTACCTCTATTGCATAGGATACCTTTTCGACCTCCGGGTAGGAAACGCTGCAGCTTCCATCCTCGGAAGGCAAAATTTCCAGATCCGCAGACCACACCTCTGCCTGAAGACCGGTCACCGGGCCAGACACCGGTTGCGTCTTGATCTCTGCCTTAGGCTCTTTAATTAACGCGTCCGCAGATGCGTCCAACAAGCACAATGCAACGGTCATCATGGTAATTCCTCCTAACATAATCGCAAGGGCCGGAATCAATGTGGATAAAATTCTTCTCATACCGAACCCTCCTTCCGCAAAATCATTACGGTCAATGCCCAAAAAGTCCATTTGGTAAGTTTGACCATGGCAAGGGCAAAATATTTACACCCCAAAAACCAAAGTACCGTAAACCCGACGAGAAATGCTCCGGCCCCAAAGACCAAAAGGCCCTCCCCCGAAATCCCGGCAAAGAACAGGGCCGTCCCCGCCACGTGCAATGCAACTCCCGAGATGGCAAGGGCCACTCCCACCGCGTAAAACGCCACCGCAACGCACCACAGGGCGGTGAGCACTGAAAAGGCAACCGCCCATAAAATCAGCAGAAAGGGCGACAGAAACCCCACCACCCAGGGATTACGCAGAACGTACCGAAACGAGGGAACCCCTCCGTCGCAGACTCCATCGCTGGCCCCGTCGCAGGCCCCTTTCCCTTGAGGGCCTTGACCTTGAGCTTCG
Source organism: Eubacteriales bacterium (assembly GCA_045635765.1). Lineage (GTDB taxonomy): Bacteria > Bacillota > Clostridia > Oscillospirales > UBA644 > RGIG995. Next base: position 34,340 of record JAZTWH010000020.1, read on the forward strand.
ACCGCAACTGGAGCTTCGGTTGCAACTGAGGTTTCGGTCGCTGCTGAGATTTCGGCCGCAGTTTGTGCGTCTGCGGGAGCTTTGGCGTCTGCGGAAATCTTCCCTTCGGCCCGGACGGTGGCTTGGGCTTGGGCCTGAGATAGAATCTGCTGTGCAATGCGAGTCAGATCCCCCATGTTTGCCACGGCTTCAGCCTCGGACATTCCGTCTTCCATGCGGTCGTCAATCATTTCTTCATAAAATTCCACAGATCGCTCCACGTCACCCCGGGACAGGGTGCTCAGAGCTTCTCGGAGCGTCGATAAAAATTCGATTTTCGTCATGCCGGGTCCCCCTCCTTTACAATAAATTGATGAATGGCCTCAAGTTCTTTCCACTCCTCGGAAAAGGCCGCCAGCTTTGCCCGGCCGGAGGGAGTAATCCCGTAATATTTTCGCAACCGGCCGTTGTGCTCTTCCGTACGCACCGTAAGACATTCCGCCTCTTCCAGCCGCCGCAAAATAGGGTACAAGGTCGATTCGGAGATGGCCACGTAGGGCTTCATGTCCTTGATGATTCGGTACCCGTAGGAATCTTTGTCCCGAATAGCGGAGAGGACACACAATTCCAACAAACCCCGTTTCAGTTGTATATCCATAAAAAATACCTCTTTTCACACAATACTATATCATACATAGTATGTTTTGTCAAGAAGGCCTTGGGATATTTTACAAAAAAGACCAATCTTTTTTTCTTTTCCTTGACTGATTGGAACTTTTGTGATATACTGATTTTGCAACATATCCCAATATTTTTTGTACAGTATAAGTATGCGTTTTTATTTTTGGTAAAAATGCATACTCTGTTATCTCATACTTGTACTGGGAGTTGTGTCGCAGCAATCGGAGTGATGTATTTTTCGGTGCGTAGCTTCGGTTACGCACTTTCTATTTTAAAGGAGAAAGCAAAAAATGAGCCAAAAGAAATCTATCTTTCAACGCTGGTGATTCTGGGTCATTTTCGGAGTCGTACTGTTTAGCGTTATCCTGGCAGCCACCTCAGAGTCGGGAGAGCAACCGCCAGAAGGTACGGTACATATTACGTCTTTGCAAATCCAAGCCGACACAATCAACGTCCCGAACGGAACCGCTGCGACCCGTTACTTCACGGTCAATTCTGCCGATGAGTTTACAGAAAACGATTTAAAATTTATTTCGGAAAATGAAAGCATTGCAACCGTTTCTTTTCAAAAAATCTCTTTAGAAAAATATGTATACTTTACCGTATCGGGCATAAAGAAGGAGCGACCTACGTTCACTTTGAAAACAAAGAAGGAACGGTAATTTCCGATAAAATTACCGTATCCGTAAGTGCTTCCTCCAGCGAAAAAACAAATTCAAGCACCGCAAATGCTTCCAAAAACACGGATACTGCGACCTCCTCTTCCGAAGACACGGATTCCACAACTTCCTCTTCCCAACCCATCAGCACCGAAACGAATCCGGCAAATTCCGACTCGCAAACGCCTTCAGACAGTAATACACCCCAAAATTCAACCGAATCATCCGCAGGGACCTCCCAAAACCATTCCGGCTCCGGCATTACGGTCCCCGACCATGAAGAAACAGGAAAGAACTTGGTTTGGGTCCCCACCAACGGCGGAACAAAGTATCACAAGAAATCCAGTTGCAGTAAAATGAAAGACCCCATTCAAGTCTCGAAGGATACTGCAATTGTAAACGGGTACATCCCTTGCAAAAAATGCTACGGTTAATAGCCCCCCGCAGCATACGGATCCCCTCCATCGATGACAAAGAAAGAACCCGAAAAGAGAACGGCTCTTTTCGGGTTCTTTTCACTTATTTTTCATAAAAAGCGGAGGAAAACAAAGTATCGCCGTAGGCGAAATCGTAAGAAGCGGCGGCGAACAGACCCCCTTCGGAGGTAAACAGAACGTCACATCGAAGGATTCCGCCCCCCTCTTCGTTGACCGCCTTCACCACGGCAGGGATGGTGGTGGAAATCGTCTGCAAGGATTCAGAGTCGGCCTGCAGAGAGACGGTAACGGTTTTCCCCGTAAGGCCTACGGTAGGCTCCATCTCGATCTGGGAAAGAATCCCGTTTTGGGCCAATTCGTATTTCAGTTTCAGGAGAGTCATGCCCTCGTCCAGGGTCTCGAGTCGGGGGGATGTCGGGGAGGGAAGGGCTCCGGCGTTCTCCACCCTTCCGTCAAGGATCTGCTGACCGTCCTTGATCAGAATCCATTCCACCACCTTCGGAGGATTTTTCTCCCGCAAGGCGTTCAAAGCATCCCGGCAGGACAGGATTCCCAACGCATCTCCCTCAAAGGTCAGGGTTAGAACGCCCTGCTTCCATTGAATTCTTTTGGCATCCACCCCGGCATTGGAAAGAATCCGCCGGTAGGGATTGGAAAGGGAAAGGATCAGCACGGTCAAAAGCACCGCCAGGACGACCACCACGCCCATCCCAAGGATAGCCAATCGGTTTTTTCTCCAAAAGGAGCCTTTGCGGCGGCGTCTTGCCTCTACTCTGCTCAAAAAACCATCCCCTCCTTTCGGGATAAGGCACTAAAATATGTCTTTATCATACCATAAAACCATCGGTTTGTCAAGTTTTTTGCAGACTTTGTCGAAGGGTTCTGGGGGGACTTTCCAGAAGTCGACTTCCTTTTTGTCATATCCGTGCTACAATAGACATATCATCCACGGGGAGGAATGTGCCATTCGGGAGCAAATCCGAAACCTGACGGCGGAAATTACGCCGAGAAGGGTTGTTTTACGCTTATTCGAAGCCTTTTTAGGCTGTCTTTTCTCCAATATCATCCTCGCTCGGGGCATCATGCCCTTCGGAGTCGCCTATGCAACCGCAGGCTCCTTCTTCGGTTTTTTGGGCGTTTTCGCAGGGCATCTTGTCTCGGGACGGGACGTCCTACGGATTTTAACCTCCTGCTTTATGGCCCGGGTATTTCGAATGTCTCTCCCTTCCTTCATCGAAGAAAACCGCCCCTTGTCCTATTTTTTGTTTACCCTTTGGGGCACCATGCTGGGAGGACTTGCGGGCTTCTTTTTCTCAGAATATACCCCGTCGGAAAACATGGCGTTCATGCTCAACGGACTGTTAAGCGGAGGACTTGCCTGGCTTTTTTCCATCGCGACCTCCTCCTTCTCCCCCCGCCCCATGGGGAATACGGCCACGCGATACGTCTGCTGCCTGATCTCCCTGTCGGCCGTGTTGCTGGGACTGATGAGCTACGGAGGTCTCTGGGAAACGGCGGGACGGACGGCGTTAATTTTTTTGGTCCTCTGTGTAGGATTTAAATGCAGTTTTTTCTACACTCTCTCCACCGCGGCGGTATTGGGATTGGTTTTGTGCCTGTTTTCTCCTCAGCGAATCTATTTCTTTTTGATCTTAGTTCTGGGAACCCTCTTGTCCGCGGCCCTGAAGCCCTTTGAGAAATACGGGCAGATCTTTTCCTATTTATTATCCACCCTCCTATTGTGGTTATGCACGGAACGGGCCTTCGGGCTCTTCTCCGCCGGGCTGACGGTGGTCCTGGCAGGGTTGTTGTTTTTAATGATCCCCGTGCGGATGATGTCCCTTTTGACCAAGGCCACCGTTCCCATCGGAGGGGGCTTGGCCCGATGGAAAAGGGCACGGTTTCACCTGACCAAACGGGGAAGCACCGACTCCCTCCGAGGACAGGAATCGGTCTGCCGAAAATGCTCCAAACGAATTTTATGCCTGACGAAATTCAAAACCGAAACGGCGGAAGCCTTTGACGTGATCCGCACCGGAGTACGGAATCAAGACCTACGGCCTCCTCGAGAATTTTTAGACCGATGCGTACGGTTTCCCGAAGTCATTGCGGCCCTTCGGTCCGAGGAGGAAACGGTTTACGGCTTAAAATACGCCAAGGCCTTCGCCCAAAAAGAGGGAGAACTGTTCTGCGGAGACACGGCGGGGGGATTCCGCACCGCCGACGACCGCTACGTGTTCACCATCACCGACGGAATGGGGAGCGGAACCAAAGCAGCCCGGCAAAGCGGAAAAGCCGTGAAAATCATGGAAAGCCTCTCCAAAAACGGCCTAAAGCAGGAAGACATCTTAAAGGTTTTAAACCGCAACCTCTTGGAATCGGCCGAAGAGGCAGTCTTAGGGGTGGACGTGGCGGCAGTGGACCTAAAAAGCGGCGTTTGCGACCTGTTCAAGGCCGGGGCGGCCCCCACCTATATCCTGCGAAACGGCATCGTCTACGAGATCGGAAGCGAAACCCTCCCGGTGGGAATGTTGGACGAGGTAGACGTGAAGCACGAGACCTGCACCCTCGCAGACAAGGACTATCTGATTCTGATCTCCGACGGCGTTTTGGGAAAGGACAAAAAATGGCTCACCGAGTACCTGAACCGAATCCCCACCCCCTACGACTGCGTGTCCCTGGCCGACGGCATCCTGCGGCAGGCCAAGCAATCCGGCCGAAACCGCATCGACGACGTCACCGTCTTGACCGTCCAGATTCACAAGGTGGCGTAGGACGGGTACCCCTGTTCTTTTCCGTTTTACGAGTAAAGCAAAATCCGGCGGAACCCTCCGCCGGATTTTTGTTTTTTACTAAAGGAAAAGAAGATTAAAAAACCGCCTCAGGCAACCCGACGCGTACCGTGAGAGTACGTGAGGGAAGCGGTAGGCGGTTTTACGATTTTTTATCGGTCACAGGGTTTCTGCTATGACGGGCTTGACGGTGTTCATGCGGTTTTCGGCCTCGTCGGAGACGATAGACCGGTCACAGGGTTTCCGCCATGACGGCCTTGATGGTGTGCATGCGGTTTTCCGCTTCGTCGAAGACGATGGACTGTTCCGATTCAAAGACTTCGTCGGTGACTTCCATGGCATCCCGACCGAATTTCTCACCCATTTCCTTGCCCACGGCGGTTTTCCGGTCGTGGTAGGCGGGGAGACAGTGCATGAAGCGGCATTGCGATCCGGCGTTGTCCATCAAGGCCTTGTTCACCTGATAGGGTCCCAGTTCGTCGATACGCAGGGCCCAGACCTCCACCGGCTCTCCCATGGATACCCACACGTCGGTGTAGATCACGTCGGCGTTTTTGGTGGCTTTCATGGGATCGGTTTCAAAGGTTAAGGTTGCACCTGTTTCGGCGGCGATGGCCTTGCAGGTTGCGATCAATTCCGGGTCGGGGAAATAGGCTTCGGGGGCACAGGCGGTGAAATTCAGCCCCATTTTTGCACATCCGACCATCAGGGAATTTCCCATGTTAAACCGGGCATCCCCCATGTATACGAAATTGATTCCCTTCAATTTGCCAAAATGCTCTTTTACGGTCAGAAAATCTGCCAGAATTTGGGTGGGATGAAACTCGTCGGTCAACCCATTCCACACGGGGACGGGGGAATATTTTGCCAGTTCCTCCACGATTGTTTGACCGAATCCCCGGTACTCGATGCCATCAAACATACGGCCGATGACCCGGGCAGTATCGGCAATGGACTCCTTTTTGCCGATCTGAGACCCGGATGGGTCCAGGTAGGTCACTCCCATGCCCAGATCCCGGGCGGCGACCTCAAAGGCACACCGGGTGCGGGTGGAGGTTTTTTCAAAGATGAGGGCAATATTTTTGCCCTTGTGAATCTCGTGGGAAATCCCGGCCTTTTTCTCCGCCTTTAAAGCGGCAGCCCGGTCGATGAGATACTCGATCTCCTGGGGGGTATAATCCAAAAGCTTGAGAAAATCTCTGCCTTTCAGGTTCATATTATTCTCCTTTTCCACATTCGGCGAAGGCTTCTTTCAGCACAGAAACCGCCTGTTGCAACAATTCCATGGGGATATTCAAGGGGGGAAGCAGACGCACCTTGTTTTTGGCCGTCAGAGCAATGACGCCCCGTTCCCGACACTTGGCAAGGATGGTTTTCGCGTCGCCCACGGGCTCAATGCCGATCATCAGCCCCATTCCGGAAACGCTCTTGACCCCGTCCGCCCCGGACAATTGGTCGAAAATGTATTGGGATTTTTCCCGGACCTGAGAAAGCAGGGAGTCGTCAATACGATTGATGATATTCAATGCCCCGGCACAGACGGCGGGATTGCCCCCAAAGGTGGAGCCGTGGCTCCCGGGCTGATAGACCGATTCCACCCGTTCTCCAAACATGGTGGCCCCGATGGGAAGACCGCCCCCCAGCCCCTTTGCAGTGGTGACGATGTCGGGGAGCATATGGTAGTTCATGTATCCGTACAGTTGCCCGGTTCTGCCGTTTCCGGTCTGAACCTCGTCGGCAATCAAAAGGATGCCGGTCTCTTCCCGGAGCTGAACCAACCCGTCAACAAAAGATTTTTCCAAGGGAAGAACTCCGCCCTCCCCCTGCACCGTTTCAAACATAAGGGCAATAGCGTCATGCTCCGCCACAGCCTTGCGTACCGCCGCAAGATCGTTGGCAGGAACGCTGATAAATCCGGGGGTCAGGGGAGTGAAATCCTTATGGAATACCTCCTGCCCCGTGGCGGCAAGGGTCGTAACGGTCCTGCCGTGGAAGGAATTATTTAAGGTGAGAATGGTATATCGGTCCTTGCCCCATTTCCGGGCGGCATATCCCCGGGCGGCCTTGATGGCACACTCGTTGGCCTCAGCACCGGAGTTGGAGAAAAAGACCTTTTTCAGCCCCGTTCGGTTGCAGAGCACCTCGGCCAGGTCGGCACAAGGGGAAGAGTAGAACAAATTGGACACGTGGGAGAATTTCCCCAACTGCTCGGTCACGGCCCCAATCCATTCTTCATCCGCCGTACCGAAGGTATTCACCGCAATTCCCGTCCCTAAGTCGATGTATTGCTTTCCTTCGGAGTCGGTCAGGATACTGCCCTTCCCGGAACAAATCTCTATGGGAAACCGACCGTAGGTATGGGCGACGTACTGCCCGTCCTTTTCTATGGTATTCATTTTGATTTTCTCTCCTTCATCACCATCGTGCCGGCCCCTTCGTCGGTCAGGGTCTCAATCAGCAGAGAATGGGGAACTCTTCCATCCATAATAAAGACCTTCTCCACGCCCCGATGGATGGCGTCAATACAGCATTGGACCTTGGGAATCATTCCTCCGGAAATAACGCCCGTTTCAAACAGCTCCTCCGCTTCCTTCAGATCAATGGAGCTGATCAAGGAAGCGGGATCGTCCTTGTCCCGAAGAATCCCGTTGATGTCGGTCATGGAAATCAGGCGGTATGCCCCCATGGAGCCGGCAATATAAGCGGCGGCCGTGTCGGCGTTGATGTTATACACGTTACCTTCCATATCGCATCCCACGGTGGAGACCACGGGGATGTAATTCTTTTCCAAAAGATCCTCCAGGGGTGCCACGTTCACATTGACGATCTCCCCTACGTAGCCCAACCGGGCGTCCTTGGTCCGAGCTTCGATCATGTGCCCGTCCATCCCGGAAAGGCCCATAGCCTTTCCTCCCTTGATCTGCAAAAGGTTGACCAGGCTTTTGTTGATCTTTCCGGCCAAAACCATTTGGGCGATCTCCACCGTTTCCCGGTCGGTCACCCGAAGGCCGTCCACAAAAACCGATTCCTTGCCTACTTTTTTCAGCATCTCGGAAATTTCAGGCCCACCCCCGTGGACCAAAATAACCTTGACCCCCACCAAATGAAGCAACACGATATCTTCCATGACCTGCTGCTTCAGTTCTTCGTTGATCATGGCGTTCCCGCCGTATTTGACCACCACAACTTTTCCGTTGTATTTCTGAATGTAGGGCAAGGCTTGGGTCAAAATCTCCGCCCGCTGTGCATTGGTAATTTCAAGAGACATACGATATACTCCTTTACGACAGACAAATAGAATCCTAAACCGACAGAGTCGAAAAAGCCAACCCGGACTCATAACTCCAAACCAATCGACCCGGGAATCCTCCCAAGAAACGGACCCTGGACCGAAAGAATCCGCGGGAACCGAGCCGGGCTGACAGGCTAAAAAACCGAACCTGGCCCACGGGCAAAAAAAGACTGAGTCGGATTGACGGGTCTAAAAACCGAGCCAGGCTGACAGGCTAAAAAACCAAACCGAGTTGACGGACCGACGGACCGCGAGCCTTGGGCTGAGCTGGCGGGCCGAGAGACTCGCACCGGGTCGACGGGGCCGAAAACCTCGGGCCGGGTCGACGGAGCCGAGAGACTCGCACCGGGTCGACGGGGCCGAGAGACTCGGCGGGAGAGGATTACGTACGGTAGTCCCCGTTGATCTTTACATATTCATAGGTGAGGTCGCATCCCCAGGCGGAGGCAGAGCCTTCCCCGTCCCCCAGGGAGATGAGAATGTCGATTTCCTTTTCCAATAAAATTTCTTTGGCAATTTCTTCGGAAAAATCAATGCCTGCACCGTTTTTACAAACGGCCACCGTTCCTTTGGCGGAGCGGAAGGCCACGTCGATCTTGGTGACGTCGACCCGGGCACCGCTGTATCCGATGGCACAAAGGATGCGGCCCCAGTTGGCGTCGGCACCGAACATGGCG
>JAZTWH010000021.1:0-3626 GCA_045635765.1 Eubacteriales bacterium
CTCAAATCCTCCGGCGTTGATGGCCGCAACAGCTCCGGTGTCGGCATAGAACTCTTCTACCCGTTTCCCCGGTCTGCCGTCATAGACGGAAAGTCCTGCGATCTGAACCCGGGAGGGGTCCCGGACGATCATCATGCGGCCCCGGAAGGTGGGCCCTAGAACCTCTTCTACAATGATTTCTCCCTTTTTTTCTTCGTCCAGGGGTTCAAAGGGAACGGTGGATTGGGTAACCTCTTGGGTTTCGATCACGGAATATTTTCGTTGAATGGCTGCAACTTCTTCCTCGGAATAATAGATGTGAGCCACAAATTTTGCTGCGGACGTTTCCATCACCGTATTGACGAATACTTCCGCCGCAGAGGTAGAGGGCCCCCGGCAGATCACCGTCACTGCCCCCACCACAAGAACGATCAATGCAAGCAGCAATATGCCCAAAACGGCAAAGATCCGGCCCACCACACGCAGTGCCGGACGGGATTTTTTCTTCTTTCTTTGTCCCCGGACGGAGTTTTGCTTCTCGGAGAAAGCCACCTCGGAAGTCTGCCCGGAGGTATCCTTCTCAGAGGGAGCCATCTCAAGGGATACTTTCTCAGAGGCAGTCGAGGAAGCCTGTCCGGAGGAAGTCGAGGAAGTCTGCCCGGAGGAAGCCTTCGTTTCCAGGGCAACGGATTCTTCTACGTGAGGCACGGTAAACACTCCTAATTATGTAATCATGCGTTTATGTATTTTGCATTAAGTATCGTGCAAAACCACAAACGAAAAGACCTTTTGATGTTACTAAAAATTTTGAACGGGCAGACCCTGCTGTCCCGGAAACTTCAAGGGCCGTCGGTTCTTCTTATTTTCGGAATACCCAACTGCGTTGGATTCGGAAGCTGATTAAGAACAGAAGGATGTCCACGGGGATTTTCGCCACGGCGGAGGGGCATCCGGTCAGAGAAACCAAATGCACCAAGGCGGCCGAGCAGAGCAGCTGGCAAATACAAAGGGTATAATACCGAATCATGGTTTTCCCTAATTTTTCCCGGGAACGGAAGACTACCGTTCGGTTCATGGCAAAGTTAAACAGGGAAGAAATAATTCGTGCCCCGGCGGTGGCCAGATAGATATTGGCGGAGGCTAAGTCGGGGAGCCAAAGGCTCAAAAGCCAAAGGAACAGGGTGAACAAGGCCCAATCCAAGAGGAAGGACAGGGCTGAGGAGGAAAGGTACTTGAAAATCAGGCCGTAAATGGCGATAGAATCCCGAATGACCCGGAAATGGGAGGATTTGTTTTCTTCGATGTAGACTGTTTCAATGGGAACCTCCCGGATGGATACCTCCGCCCGGCGGGTCTCCAGAAGCATATTGGTTTCAAATTCAAACCGTTCCCCCTTGACGTCCAGAAGATACCGGCAAAAATCCGCTGAAATTCCCCGTAATCCCGTCTGGGTGTCGGACACGGGAATTCCGCACAATCCCTTAAACACGAAGGACGTAATGTGATTTCCCATTCGGGAACGGGCGGGGACGTGGTCCCCCGTAAAGACTCTCGCACCCAGAATCAAACTTTCGGGATGCTCCTCCAGGGCCTTGGCACAGTTTACCACGTCGGCCATGGCGTGTTGTCCGTCCCCATCCAAGGTGACTACCCCCACGTGGCCGTTTTCCAGGGACAGAAAGTGGTTAAATGCGGTTTTTAAGGCTCGTCCTTTTCCCAAATTTTTCCCGTGACGCAGTAAGGTGCACTGGGGATATGCCATGGCCCGTTCGAACCAGACCCGGCACTCGGCCTTACTTCCGTCGTCCACCAAAAGAATGGATTCAAATCCTGCCTCCACCAATCCCTCCACCACGCGGAGGAACTTCTCATCGGGATTCAGGGAAGGAACAATTGCGGTTACGTTCATATACGACTCTTTTCTCCCACATAGGGTCGGGATACTATGAAACTTTGTACTAAATGTAATTATAGCATATTTTTTTTCCTATTTCAAGAGCAAAAGCAAAAAAATGTCAAAAATAAGAAAATTTTAATAATTGAACTCTCAATGGGCTCCATGGAGGCAAAAAAACAAAAACGGAGCGTTCCCTGTAAACGCTCCGTCGTTGCGACCGAGGGATCGCTCCGCCCGATCAAGGTTGGTGGAATATATTATGTAAAAAGGAGTAAGCGTGCTGTTTCGCATTTTTTTACATTCAAATTCAACGCTGTCGCAAGCTTTATGGTAACAATCCACAAAAATTATCACACACAAGGAGTATTATACACCAATCAAAGATAAAAGTCAAGGCTTTTTTCTCTGATTTTATGAATTTTTTGCAAACTATTTTTAGACCGTATGTTCTTTGTCGCAGACCTTGGTCAAAAACTGGGAAACCCTTGATAAATAGGCCTCGCTGTCATAGGAGCGTGCTCTCAGATGGTTCGCACCCGGAACCGACCACAGCTCTGCATCGTTGTCCACCTGAGCCAAGGAAAGAAGATGCCGGGCATCGGCGGATCCGAAAATTTCGTCTGATTCTCCCTGGATGAACAACACGGCCTTGCCGTTCAGAGCGTTGATGGGATCCGCCAGAGTGACGTCGTTCACCGCCACGCCGGACAGGAGGGGGAAGAGCATACGGACGGTCTGCTTGACGGGGAAGAAGTTCAGCCGGGACCAGGTTTGGAACTGTCCGTAAAAGGTTTCTTCAAAATCTTCATAGCAGGAATCCAGGATCAGCCCGTCGACCTCTTCACATTCGGCGGCCGCCACGGCGGCGGGATAACACCCGAAGCCGATTCCCTGGACGGCAAGGAAGGATGCCTTGGTTTCTTCCGCCGCAAAGGAGACGACGGCCTTCAGCTCCTCGGCCTTGTCTAAGGTGAAAACGTTCTTCCGTCCCTCTGAATATCCGCTTCCCGTCCAGTCGAAGGTGATGACGTTGTATCCGGCGGCACACAGATCGGCGATGTAGTCGATGCCTCCCACGTCCCAAACCTCCCGGTTACTGTCGTAATTGGAGGCCAAAACCACCGTTTTGTCGGAATATTCGGTGGTATAGACCCATTCCTCCGTATTGGGATCCATAGGTATTTGTGCGGCAATCTTCCAGCCGCAGACGGTGCCTTTTTCGGTTTCGATCTCAAAACTGTAATAATCCAATCCGTATGCTGCGGGGGACGATTCCCAACGGACCTTTTCCGGATGAATCCAGCCGTAGATGGCAGAGACGGCAAGGGCAAAGTCCAAGAGGACCAAAGCAATCAGCGTTCCCCCGAGGATCAGGGCAACGGTTTTCCATTTTTTCAAACAGGCAGGCTTTCCTGCGGGATTTTGTACGGAATTTTGCATGGGCCTTTTTACAGGCGGTTGATTCGTTTTCATAGGGCTCCTCCACAATACTACTGCCATGATTGTACCACATTCCGGCAATAAAGTCAATGGATTTTTCGTGGCAAAACCGTTCCGGGGAGAAAAGGATGGAAAAAAAATGATTTTTTCTCAAAAACTATCTTGAAATGAACGGAAAAATATGTTATAATATATTATTATAATGAATTCGAGCCGATTTTACGGACGGCGACAGATCAAGGAGAACCATCATGGACCGCACCGACGCAAACCTCCGCATGGCGGAACTGCTCTTCCCCCATATTACCAA
>JAZTWH010000022.1:0-4498 GCA_045635765.1 Eubacteriales bacterium
CTCCTCGCTGTACGCAAAGCCGCCGCCGGTGCCCCCCAGGGTAAAGGCGGGACGGAGCACCACGGGATACCCGATTCGTGCCGCCGCTTCCTTGGCTTCCTCCATGTTGTAGGTAATTTCGGAGGGAATGACCGCCTCTCCGATGGACTGACACAGCTCCTTGAACAGTTCCCGGTCTTCGGCTCTCTCGATGGATTTGCTGGACGTGCCCAAAAGTTCCACATTACATTCCCGCAGAATTCCCTTCCGTTCCAATTGCATGGCCAGGTTCAGCCCGGTTTGTCCGCCGATGCCGGGAACAATGGCGTCGGGACGCTCGTAGCGGATGATCTTGGCAATGTATTCCAGGGTCAAGGGCTCCATATAGACCTTGTCCGCAACGGTGGTATCGGTCATGATGGTGGCCGGGTTGGAGTTGCACAGAACAACCTCGTAGCCTTCTTCCTTCAGGGCAAGACAGGCTTGGGTGCCGGCATAGTCAAATTCCGCCGCCTGGCCGATAACAATGGGGCCCGAGCCGATAATAAGGATCTTTTTGATGTCAGTTCTTTTGGGCATTTGCAGTAGCCTCCTTAAATATATTCAACGTTCGTTTTTTTTTCTTGATTCTATGAAAGTTCCGCCCCGAAGGGGGAGAGCTTTACGCCTGATTCTATGAAAGTTCCACCCCGAAGAGAGAAGCTTTACGCAATGGGATTTTCGTCAAAAACCAAATCCTGACGAAACAAACTTTTTTGCCAAAGACTAAATTTTTACACAAGCAAATCTCCGCCCATTCAGACCCGAGAAGTTGTTGCAGAATGAAACTGCCTCACAGTTGGTCGGAAAGTTTTTCCGGATGAGATCGGCTTACAGCGGGTTGGAAAGCTTTCCCGGATGAGATCGTCTCAAAGTGGGCTGAGGAGCTTGTTGCAGAATGAGATCGACTCACGGTGGGTTGGAAAGTCTTTTCGGATGAGATCGGCTTACGGTGGGTCGTGAGCCGGGGGAGTTGTTACAGAATGAGATTGCCGTCGTAGACGGTGGCAATGTGTTTTCCGTACAGCTCCATGCCTTCAAAGGGGGTGGCCCGGCCTTTGGTGGCAAAGGTTTCGGGGTCTACGGTGTATTTTGCGGTCAGGTCCCAAAGGCTCCAATCGTTCCCCAGGGGGATGCGGAAGCGTTCGCGGGGGGCGTAGGCCATCAGCTCTACGACCTTTTCCAAGGAAAGGATCCCGGGCTTGACCAGATGGGTGTACAGGGCGGGGAAGGCGGTTTCCAGTCCCACGATGCCGAAGAGGCTTTTCTCCAGGCCCCGGCCTTTTTCCTCCGCCGTATGAGGAGCGTGGTCGGTTGCGATCATGTCCACCGTTCCGTCGAGAATTCCTTCGATCAAGGCTTCCCGGTCCCGGGCAGAACGCAGGGGGGGATTCATTTTCCACTTCCCGTCCTCCTGCAAGTGGGAATCGTCGAAGATCAGGTAATGGGGGGCCGTTTCACAGGTGACGTCCAGCCCTGCTTTCTTTGCCTGACGGATCAACTCTACGCTTTCCTTTGCGGAGACGTGGCAGACGTGATAGGAGCAGCCGATTTGGGCGACCAGTTCCAAATCCCGTTGGATCTGCAGGTATTCGCAGGCCGAAGGGATTCCCGAATGTCCGTGGGCCTTTGCATATTCTCCCAGGTGGATGCATCCGCCCTTCAGCTCGTCCACTTCCGTGTGAGCGGCGATAATTTTCCCCAACGCCTTTGCCCGCTTCATGGCTTCGGCCATCCGTTCATCGGATTGAACGCCTCTTCCGTCGTCGGAAAAGGCAATGACCATGGGGGCCATTCCTTCCAGATCCGCCAGGGTGTTCCCCAGCTCTCCCACGGTGATGGCACCGTAAGGGTAGACTGCGATGGAGGCCTTCTGCTCAATGGCTTTGATTTGGACGGACAGGGCCTCTGTCGAATCGGGGACCGGATTCAGGTTCGGCATGGTGCAGACTGCCGTAAATCCTCCCCGTGCCGCCGCCAGGGAGCCGGAGGCCATGTCTTCTTTACAACAAAAGCCCGGCTCGCGAAAATGCACGTGCACGTCGCAAAAGCCGGGAACAACGGTATATTCGGGTCGATCCATGGTGCGAAGCTGAGAAAAGGAAGAAAATTCCGAAGAGCTCTTCGGTTGGTTCGGCATATTTACAGGTGTTGCGTATTGGATCCGATCCATAAAATCCTCCGTATACAAAAAAACTGCCTGAGACGGCAGAACAGACCGACGGCTCCTTGCCGTCCGGATGGGAACTGATCTTGCCGATCTCTCGTATCGACTTAAAGAATTGTCCTATTTAATTACTCTATACATTATAGCATACTGTAAAAACAATGTCAATAGGAAAGAGCAAACTTTTTTTGACAGAAACCGCAAAGGTTCCGAAATATTTAAAAAAATGTGAATTTCCTTGACAGTCACTGAAAAAACGGATATACTTTTGTTAGGAATACAGTCTCAGGTTTCAAGGGAGAATAGACTCCTTTTTTCTTGGGAAAAAGCGATGATTTCGCGAAAGGATTCTGCTATGTTTTATCCATCTTATTCCCCTGCCCCGTGGCTTTCTTGCTACGGTGAAATCCCTCCCCGGCTGGATTATTTTGAAGGAACCATGTGGGAGGGCGTATGCCGGGTGGCGGAGCAATATCCCCGGTTGATCGCCTATGATTTTATGGGCAGATCCACCCCGTATCGGAAATTTCGGGAAGAGGTGGAGCGTTGCGGAAGGGCCCTTTCGGCTCTGGGGGTCCGCCCGGGAGACCGGGTTCTCATCTGCCTTCCCAACTGCCCCCAGGCGGTGGTCTTATTCTATGCAATCAACGCCGTGGGTGCCGTTTCCGTGATGGTGCATCCCTTGTCCGGGGAAAAGGAGATTGAGTTTTATCTCAACGATTCCGCAACCCGGCTGGCTGTGACCCTGGATCAATTCTACGGAAAATTTGCCACAGTCCGGGAAAATACTACCCTGAAGCGGCTGGTGGTGACCTCCATCGCCGATGCGTTGCCCCTTGTGGCCAGGGCGGGATACCGACTGACCGAGGGGCGGAACGCCCCCAAGGGAACAGAAGGGGCCGTCCTTTCGTGGAATTCGTTTTTGCATGGAGGGACGGGGAAATTCTCCCACGTTACGGGGACCTTTTCAGACCCCGCCGTCATCCTTTACAGCGGTGGGACCACCGGGGTTTCCAAGGGAATC
The DNA here is from genome assembly GCA_045635765.1 of Eubacteriales bacterium. Lineage (GTDB taxonomy): Bacteria > Bacillota > Clostridia > Oscillospirales > UBA644 > RGIG995. Next base: position 3,210 of record JAZTWH010000022.1, read on the forward strand.
CTTTTGTCCAACGGAAATTTCAACGCCTTGGCACAGCAGGTGATTGCCGCAAATTCCATGTTTCGTCCGGGGGATAAGATGCTGGCGGTGATGCCCATTTTTCACGGATTCGGGCTTGGGGTGTCTATCCATTCCATGTTGTTTCACGGGGGACGGTGTCTGTTGGTCCCCCGGTTTACCGTAAAAAGCTACGCGAAATTGCTCAAAAAGAAAAAATGTAATTTCATTGCCGGAGTTCCCACCCTCTACGAGGCATTGCTCCGGGAGTCGTCCATGAAAGGGGCGGATCTCTCCGATCTGAAGGGGGTATTCAGCGGCGGAGATTCCCTTTCGGTGAGCTTGAAAAGGCGGTTTGACCGCTTCCTTGCAGATCGTAACGCCTCGGTTCAAATCCGGGAGGGGTACGGAACCACCGAATGTGTCACGGCTTCCTGCTTGACTCCCCATCACGTCAGCAAAGAGGGATCCCTGGGAATCCCTTTTCCCGATACGTATTATAAAATCGTCCGGCCGGGAACGGAAGAAGTTCTGCCCTGGGGAGAAGAGGGGGAGATCTGCCTTGCGGGCCCCACCGTGATGCTGGGATATTTAAACCGCCCTGAAGAAACGGCTCAGGCCCTGCGACTTCATTCCGATGGACTCACCTGGGTCCATACGGGAGACTTGGGAGCCATGGACAGCGACGGCTTCGTGTATTTCCGGCAAAGAATCAAGCGGATCATCGTGACCAACGGGTACAACGTGTACCCCTCCCAGGTGGAGAAGGTACTGGATAGGATGGACGAGGTCCTCGTCTCCTGTGTAATCGGAGTGGACGATCCCTTGCGGATTCAGTCGGTCAAGGCCTTCGTGGTGTTGAAGGATGGGATTCCCCCCACCGAGGAAACAAAAGAAAAAATTTTGGATCACTGCCAAAAATATATGGCAAAATATGCCCTGCCCCGTCAGCTGGAATTCCGTAACCAATTGCCCAAGACCCTGGTGGGCAAAGTGGCCTATCGGGTTTTGGAGGAGGAAGAAAAACAAAAATCCATGAAAGAGGATTTCCGTAATGGAAGATCTTAATTTTCGTTCAAAAGGCCCCGGGGCGATCCCCCAACCCCCGGCTTGCTCCGGGAATCCGCAAACAACAAAAACCTATCCCAACGCCCCAAAATCGGGAACGCCCATGCCTAATACCCTTCAAACGAAAGTTCAGCCCGACACCCCCGAAACGACGACGCCTCGGACTGACATCCCCGAAAAAATGGGATCCCGTGCCGATGGCTTCCAAGCGGCCGCTTCGGGCG
>JAZTWH010000023.1:0-9444 GCA_045635765.1 Eubacteriales bacterium
CAAGGCGGAAGTGAACCGGCTTTCTGCACGATCCAAAAAAATTATTGAATTGCGTTACGGTTTTTCCGGAGGAAGAACCTATACACAAAAAGAGGTTGCCGATCTTCTTGGCATTTCCCAATCCTATATTTCACGATTGGAAAAAAAGATCTTAGGCAACCTCAAAGAGAAGTTAAAGGAAATCGGGTAGGTTCTTTCGGGGAAACGAAAGGATGTCCCTTGGATAACCGTACTTTTGGGAGTAATATGTATTAAAAATTTCTGTAAAATTACTAAAATTCAAGGGTGTCATGGGGCGTCCGTAAATTTTTAACTCCTCCCGGAGCTTCCGTTCCGTCTCCGGAGTCCAAGAGCTTTCGATGAACCGAAGCATGGATCGCTCCACGATTCGCGGGGTGTAACCGTATTTTTCGGACAGCGTGGTGTAAATTTTTTTAAGCCCGCCCAAGCGATGCAGATCTTCGTCAAAATACATCATGCAAAGGGCCTCTGCCAAAAGGGAGGCTCCTTTTGCGTTGCAATGGAATCCACACTCCCGGAGAATCCTCATAATATTATTCTGTGTCCAAGTTTCCAAGGGCTTTTTTACGGATACGTATTTGTTGGTACAAAGGGATGGAATTTCTCTGCAGATCGTAAGATGGTCCACCGGGGGCAGATATTCTTTTACAGGATTTAATTCTTTTGCGTAATATTGAAATTCCATGGATTCTTCCGTGGGATAGACAGCGATGATCCGATAATGCATCCTGCTTTGATAGGCCAAAATATCTTTTGCTTGTATGTTGCTGTTCGCAAACAACTCAGGCTCCATAATTACCGTGGTAGGGCGAAGCTGCTTCAGAATTCCAAAGAGTTCCTCCGGGATCATAGACCGTTGCACGTTGTTTTTCCCAAAGGCGAGGACCATGGTTCGGTACATTTGGGAGATGTGCTTCGGTCCCAGGAACACGGCCACGCGAAATTCTTTTTTCATAAAAAATCCTTCTATTATTTTCTCCATATATTTTACCATTTTTTTCCAAACTTGTCAACACATCATCGATATATAAAACGAGGCACACGTATTTGTGTGCCTCAATCCTTTTCAGGTTTCAATCTGTTTGCTTAAGATTTGAGCCGCGGTGGCCAACACCTTTACGTCCGACTCTCCCGGGGCATTTCCCATATCGGGGATCAGCATGACGATGGCTCCTACGGCGTCCCCTTCCAATAGAATGGGATTAACGATCCCGGCGTAGGCCTTTTCCAGATCCTTGCAAAGGGGTTTTCTGTCCTCTCCGATCTTGTAGACGTATTGCCTACGCAGTTCGATCAACTCTTCGGTCTCTGCAGAAATTCTCTTGTGAAGAAGGTCTCGGCGAGCACTTCCGGCCGCCGCGACAACCGTATCCTTGTCGACAACCGCAACGGTATTCCCGGTTACCTTTGCCACGGTGTCTGCATAGTCTGCTACCGATTCGTCCAATTCTCCGATGGGTGAATATTTTTTAAAAATGACGCCCCCGTCGCTGTCCGTAAAGATTTCCAGCTGTGCCCCTTCCCGAATGTGCATGGTTTTGCGAATTTCCTTGGGGATCACGATTCTTCCCAAATCGTCGATCCGCCTCACGATGCCTGTTGCTTTCATATATCCATTTCTCCTTAAATTGCAAATTGTGATGTTATTATCTGTAATTATGGGAGAAATATACCGTACATATTTACTTTTACAACAAAATGTGCTATAATAAATCAAAAGGGTTTTAAATCCTATGATGTTGAGAGCAAAAGTTTTATTACAAATACGACAACTTATGGTAGCATTTTTTTAATACGGTTTTCTTAAAAGTTTTTATGTGATAGCATTGGATAACAAAATATTTTATCGTTATTGTCTACAACGAAAGGGAAGGAAGTTTGTCTATGTCAGCGAAAACTAAATTACGTTCTCTCTCTTTGATCTGTCTGTATCCCATTGTTTCAACCTTTTTGATGACATTGATTTGGCAGATTACCCAGCGGTATATTGATCCGTTTTTGGGAGGCTATTATTTCAAATGGGTCTTTCTTTATGCGGAAAATAATCCCCATTGGCTGTCCCCGGATTACATTGCCACCACCCGTGTTTTATATTCCATCTATATTGCGGCGTATGTCTTGCTGTTTTTATTCAGTGTTCTTGCTCTGTTCCGTCGCCGTGGAAAGGCGGTCTTTGCCTGGGGGATCTGCGTACTTTGGCTTGGGGATTGCGGTTGGATCGTTGCTGATATGGTAATGTCCGCAGTAAAATGGCAGTCTTGGATTCTTCTCGGGGAGCATTTGATTTTTATCGTTTGGACGATTCTGCTTTCTATTTGGTACCTGGAATTAAAAAAGACCCATCCGGATTTGTTTCGGAAAAAGCGGACTCCTCGGACTGTTTACCGAAATCGCTTCTAAAAGAAATATCGAAGGCGGCAGAGTTTTCTTCTGCCGCCCTATTCAGTTAAAATAGCTTTCGACAGAGGGGTTCTTCTGCCGCCAATTTTATTGAGATTGCCTTTCGGCAGAGTTTTCTTCTGCCGCCAATTTTATTGAATCGCCTTTCGGCAAAGGGCTGCTTCCTGCCCCATTTTATTGAAATAGCCTTTTCAGTAATTTTTCAGAGTATGAGTTCAGACGCTTGAAGTCCATGGCTTCAATATAAAATTCTTCCAGATCGTCGTGATAGGCCTTTTCCTGTTGTAAAGATGCTAAGGCCTCCTTTAGACAGGCGGAAATCAGCCGTTCAGCACTTCGGCACCGATCCTTAGTTCCGTCGTCGACGGTGCAAAATCTGTTCAAATGGATTTTGTATTTGTTCTGTGGCTCAAAGGAGTGAACTTTATTGGACGTAACAAATCCGATTCCGATATCGGGGAAGATGACATGTTGAGGAATGGAAGGACAGAGGGGATCGTAAAAAACGTAGATCTGCTGTCCCGATTCCGAAGCCGTTTTCAGAACCTCTTCTAAGAACAGGTCGGAGATTCGATAGGGGTCTTCCAATACGTAGACCTTATCTGCCATGGTGTAGACGGTATCCCGGTGAATGACCAACCCTTGAGGCGTAATGCCGGACAGATACCGAGGGTGAATCACACTTTCCCTCTTTTTTGTTCCAAGATGTCGACGAATCAGGTTTGCGGCAAATTTTTTCAGTTTTTCTTGATCCACTCCGGGAATAACGGCGGCCTTTATGTCGTCTACTGCCTTTCCGGCGGCGGCCAGATACCGATATGCCCGGGAAAAACATCCGCTGATGCGGGCGGTAATGTCTTGAATTTCAGCAAGATTTTCCTGCAACTTTTTATTATCCCAAAATTGCCCGGTATAAATTATTTCATCTTTCGCCCCAGGGAATTTCGGTTCCATTAGATGGGGAGACGTCCCGTCCACAACGCATAATCCCATCCCCGAAATACGGATCGCATCCAGGGATTCCGCATCGGAAGAGCAATAGCAGTATTCTACGAAATCTCCCTTTTTGACTGCCTCTGCGGCAATTTTTTTCATCAGTCCGCTTTTGCCGCTTCCGGGACCTCCTTTGATGACAATGGTGCGGAAGTTTTCCGGAAAGGTGCCGTAGAGGGATGCAAATCCTTGGCAGGAATTTGCACCGAGAAACGTTCGAATCGTCCGTCCGTTCATAAAAAAGTGCCTCCTTGTGGTTTTTAATCCATTATATGTTTCTACAAGAATTTTGGCACCGATCAACAGGTTTTCGGCTGTTTTATGAAAATTTCACTGTTTCCCCCTTTACAAAAAGCGCAAAACATATTATAATAGATTTGTGGACTTGTTAAATTATAAAAAATGAAGGAGATCTATAGAGCCAGATGAAGGGAATTGATTTTACTTCTTCCGTTCCTGCGTATATGCAGTTGTATTACATGTTGCGTAAGGATATCGTGGACGGAGTCTATGGTTACGGTGCGAAATTGCCCTCCAAGCGGATTTCTTCGGAACAGTTTGGGGTGAGTGTCATCACTGTAGAACATGCATATGGAATTTTGTGCGACGAGGGGTACCTGGAATCCCGTTGTCGCAGTGGTTATTACGTCGTGTATCGCTTGCAGGATATGACCCCCGTTTCTGCTCCCCGTGAGCATCGAGGACTACCTTCTCCCAAACCCTTGTCCGATGAAGCCTTTTCCTTTTCGGTTCTTGCGAAAACCGCACGGCGGGTATTGTCGGAATATGGAGAACGTCTCTTGTGCCGCTGCCCCAATATGGGATGTTTGGAGCTTCGCAGTGCCCTTTCCCGGTATCTGGCCCGGAGTCGGGGGATTTCCGTCTCCCCGGAACAAATTGTTATTGGCTCCGGGGCCGAATATCTCTACGGTTTAGTGGTTCAGATGTTGGGCCGCACTCTCCGATACGCGGTAGAAAATCCGTCTTACGAAAAAATTTTGGAGGTCTATCGGGCAAACGGTGCTTCCTGCGACCGTCTTGTTATGGGGCCCGACGGGGTTCTGAGCTGCGAGTTGCGACGTACTGATGCGTCGGTCCTTCACGTGACCCCCTTTCACAGTTATCCCAGCGGCGTTACGGCTTCTGCATCCAAGCGTCACGAGTACGCCCGATGGGCCAAGGATCGTAGGGGTTTTATCGTGGAGGACGATTTCGATTCGGAATTTACCGTCTCTTCCAAATCCGAGGAAACGGTCTTTTCCTTGGACCCCCACCGGGTCATTTATATCAATACCTTTTCCCGAACGGTGGCACCTTCGGTTCGGGTGGGGTATATGGTTCTCCCCGATGGTTTAGTGGAGCTTTTCCGGGGAACTGTGGGTAAATTTTCTTGCCCGGTGCCTGTTTTTGAGCAATATCTTCTTGCGGAATTGATCGAAGGGGGAGATTTTGAGCGGCATGTGAATCGCGTTCGTCGAAAACTCCGTAAAAAATAGAATATTTTTGTAACATCTTGTGTCTTTTCCTTTCATTTCTTCTAAAGTTATGTTATAATATAATATGATCCACTTGAGAGGAGATGGATAGCTTGCAGTTTTGGAGAGATCGGAGACGGTGGGTTTACGCGTTGCTCTTTCTTTGCGGCGTCGTATCGGAAGTATTGATCGGCTTCTTTGTTAGGGACACCTTTTTCCGGCCTTACTTTGGGGATGTCTTGGTGGTCGTTGTCCTGTGCTGTTTTGTTCGGATAATTTTCCCCGGAGGGACTCAGTTTCTTTCCCTTTATGTGTTTCTGTGTGCATCCGCCGTCGAAGTGGGGCAATACTTTAATTATGCCGCCCTTCTGGGAGTGGATCATATCCCTTTTTTCCGAATTTTCTTAGGGTCAACCTTTTCAGGGGTAGATTTGATTTGTTATGCCGTAGGGGCTGCATCGTTTTTTGTTTGTGAAAATACGGTTTTTACCCTCTTGGAGAAGGTTTCTGCGAAAAAAAGATTGTAATTTTTAGCACAATTTGATTCTTTTTTTGCATTTTCTATTGTTTTTTATTGATTTTTCAGTCATAATATGTTATACTGAATTATTAAAGCAATTTCAATTCTTTATGAAGGAGGGGACCGTTGTGGACCGCTTTGAATTGGCTTCCGAATATCAACCCACCGGCGATCAGCCGAAAGCCATTGAACAGTTGGTTCAAGGTCTCCGGGAAGGGAAGAAGCGTCAAACTCTGTTAGGGGTAACGGGATCTGGGAAAACCTTTACCATGGCCAACATCATTGCTCAGTTGAACCGCCCAACCCTGATTCTTGCCCATAATAAGACTCTTGCGGCTCAGCTTTGCTCCGAATTTAAAGAATTTTTTCCGAAAAACGCCGTAGAATATTTTGTTTCTTATTACGATTATTATCAACCGGAGGCCTATATCGCCCATACGGATACCTATATCGAAAAGGATATGAGTATCAACGACGATATTGACCGCCTCCGCCATTCTGCGACTTCCGCGTTGTTTGAACGGCGGGACGTGATCATCGTTGCCAGTGTTTCTTGTATTTACGCTCTGGGGGATCCGGAATCCTACCGTTCTCAGGTTGCATCCGTTCGGGTGGGCCAGATCAAGGACCGTGAGGTTTTTTTACGGGAGCTGACCGCCATTCATTACACCCGAAACGATTTTGATATTGCCCGGGGATCCTTCCGGGTCCACGGAGATATTGTTGAGGTTTTTCCGGCGGATTCGGAAAAGAGCCTGTTTCGTGTGGAGTTTTTTGATAATGAGATCGATCGTATTTCCGAAATTGATCCCATCACCGGAGAATTGATCTGCCGTTACGATTATTATGCAATTTTTCCTGCCGTTCACTATCTGACAACCCCCGATAAGATGGATCAAGCCATTGAAGAAATCCTTCGGGAGGCCGAAGAACGGGCGGCATGGTTCACCGCCCGGGGAAAATTAATTGAGGCCCAGCGAATTACCGAACGCACTATGTACGACGTGGAATTTTTAAAGCAGGTGGGGTATTGCAAGGGCGTGGAAAACTATTCCCGTATTTTGGAAGGACGGGCTCCCGGATCCACTCCCCATACTCTTTTGGATTATTTCCCTAAGGATTATCTCATGTTCGTGGATGAAAGCCACGTTACCTTACCCCAGGTCCGTGGCATGGGTGGGGGAGACCGTTCCCGGAAGACCAGCCTTGTGGATTACGGCTTTCGCCTGCCCTCGGCATTCGATAATCGCCCCCTTAATTTTGAGGAATACGATGCCCGGGTCAATCAGGTGATCTACGTTTCCGCAACTCCGGGCGAATTTGAGCGAAACAATACCTCTCAAACCGTGGAGCAGATCATCCGTCCCACGGGATTACTCGACCCCATCATCTCCGTACGGCCCACGGAGGGGCAGATCGACGATCTTTTGAGTGAGATCCATCAGCGTATTGCAAAAAAAGAACGGGTGTTAGTCGTCACGGTAACGAAAAAGCTGGCAGAATCCCTGGCAGATTATTTCGGAAAGATGGAGATTCGGGTCCGTTATCTTCATCATGATATTGATACGCTCGACCGAATTCAAATTCTGAAGGATCTTCGTAGCGGAGATTTTGACGTGCTCGTGGGAATTAACCTTCTCCGGGAAGGATTGGATCTCCCGGAGGTATCGTTGGTTGCTATCCTGGATGCGGACAAGCAGGGATTTTTGCGTAACGAGACCTCTCTCATCCAAATTATCGGCCGTGCCGCCCGGAATGCAGAGGGGCAGGTTATTATGTACGGCGACTCCGTCACACCTGCCATGGAATCGGCCATTCGTGAGACGGAACGCCGCCGGAAGATCCAAATGGAATACAACGAGGTCCACGGGATCGTGCCGAAAACCATCGTGAAAAAGGTGGACGGTTCCATGACCTTCTCCACGTTGGCCAAGGATATGGAAAAATTGGAGAAGAAGGAAATTGACCCGTCACGGCTCTCCAAGAACGACCGTATCCGTATGATTGAAACATTGACCAAAGAGATGAAAGAGGCCGCAAAGGTCTTGGACTTTGAATACGCCGCAAAATTGCGGGATGAAATCCGAAGATTGAAAGGAGCGGAATGATATGGTGGAAGATCTCGTCATCCGGGGTGCCCGGCAAAACAATCTGAAAAATATCGATCTGACGATCCCTCGGGATAAATTTATCGTTTTTACCGGCCTTTCCGGCTCCGGGAAATCCTCGTTAGCCTTTGATACCATCTACGCCGAAGGGCAACGTCGGTACGTGGAATCCCTCTCTTCTTATGCGTGAATGTTCCTCGGGCAAATGGAAAAGCCCGACGTGGATAGCATTGACGGCCTTTCCCCGGCCATTTCCATCGACCAAAAGACCACCTCGAAAAATCCCCGTTCCACTGTGGGAACTACCACGGAAATCTACGATTACCTCCGCTTGCTCTATGCCCGTGTGGGAGTTCCCCACTGCCCGGTCTGCGGCATCGAGATCAAAAAACAGCCTTTGGATCAGATCGTTGATCGGATTATGGAATATCCGGAGGGCTCCCGAATTCAGATTCTTGCTCCCGTCATCCGGGGCCGCAAGGGGGAATTTGCCAAGCTTTTCTCCGATTTCCGCAAAAACGGCTTTGTTCGGGTTCGGGTGGACGGAACGATTTGCGACTTGATGGAAGATATTCCCCTGGAAAAGAATAAAAAGCATAACATCGAAATCGTAGTCGACCGTCTGTCTGTCCGAGAAGACGTCCGCCGCCGTTTGACCGATTCTTGTGAAACGGCCTCTCGGATCAGCAAGGGCTTGATTTTGGTCTACGATGGACAGGAAGATCGGATATTTTCCCAACGCTACTCGTGTCCCGAGCACGAAGTTGGCATTGAGGAATTGACCCCCCGGATGTTTTCCTTCAACAATCCCATGGGAGCGTGTAAAACCTGCAGCGGAATCGGCTATTTGATGCGAATCGATCCCGATCTGGTCCTGACCGATCCTTCTAAAAACATTATGGACGGTGCCATTACCGCCATCGGCTTTGGGGGGATCACCACCAATCCTTATTTACTGAAGGCCGTCACCGCCATTTATAAGTCTCATGGGGACAACCTCAGTACTCCCATGAAGGATCTGGACTCCCAAACCGTCCATGACGTGTTGTACGGCTGTGAGGGCTTTGAGGGCGTCATTCCTACCATTGAACGGCGTTATAAAGCCACGTCCAGCCCTTACGTCAGGGCGGAATACGAGGCCTTGATGAGCAACAAGCCCTGTCCCGACTGTCACGGAGCCCGGCTCAATGAGCTGTCCTTGGCGGTAACGGTAGGGGATTTGAATATTGATCAATTCTGCCGTCTGTCCGTGGCGGATGCCCTGGATGCAATAAATGGCCTGAAACTTTCTCCGCGGGATGCGGCCATTGCGGATATGATTTTGAAAGAGATCCGTTCCCGCTTAGGCTTTTTAAAGAGCGTCGGACTGGATTATCTGACCCTTGCTCGGTCCTCCGGGACCATGTCCGGGGGAGAGTCCCAGCGGATCCGGCTGGCGACTCAGATCGGATCTTCCCTAACGGGGGTTCTGTATATTTTGGATGAGCCCAGCATTGGATTGCATCAGCGGGATAATTCCAAGCTGATTGAAACCCTAAAGCGGTTGCGGGATTTAGGGAATACCCTCATCGTCGTGGAGCATGATGAAGATACCATGCGTGCCGCCGATTGGATCGTTGACATCGGTCCCGGACCCGGAATCCACGGCGGAGAGGTTGTGTACTCCGGGGAGTTTGACGGGATCTTGCATTGTAAAGGATCGGTTACGGGGGATTACCTGTCCGGCCGGGCCCGTATTGAGATTCCTAAAAAGACTCGGCCGGTAGGAGAGCGGTTTTTGACCGTCCGAAATGCCCGGCAGAACAACCTTAAGGGGATCGATGTGAAGATTCCTTTGGGGGTATTCACCTGTGTGACTGGGGTCTCCGGCTCCGGGAAGTCCAGTTTAGTAAACGAGATTTTTTATAAAACTTTGGCCTCCAAACTC
>JAZTWH010000024.1:0-3825 GCA_045635765.1 Eubacteriales bacterium
CGCTTCCTCTTTTCCGTTTGTGATTCCAAAGGAAACGTATTGTTTGTTACCCTATATAATCAAAAGTATACGGCGGAGCATCTGCATCCCGGAATGACCGTATTATTGCACGGACCCGTGACGGTTGTCGGGCTGGTCCGGCGGATGGATTCTCCCAAGCTAAAAACCGAAGCAATTCCGGAAATTGAAGCCATATATCCACTAACAGAAGGCGTCTCCCGGGATTCTCTGTCCAAAAATATTGCAACGGCGTTGCAGGCCTGCGAGGCACAGTTAAAGGAAATGCTGTTACCGTCCATTCGACAGCAATGCGGGTTACCCGAAATCCACGAGGCCTTTCGCTCCATCCATTTTCCAAAAACCTTGGAAGAAGCCGAAAGGGCAAAATCCCGATTTATTTTTGAGGAACTGTTTTTATTCACCGTCGGGATCCGCATATTAAAATTACAGGTACGGAAACTGGACGCTCCTCAGCTGAAGCCGGCAGACCTGACTCCATTTTTAAACCGTCTTCCCTATCCACTGACAAAAGCACAGATTCGGGTCATCCGGGAATGTTTTGACGGAATTCGCCGCCCTTATCCCATGTCACGGTTGATCCAGGGAGACGTGGGTAGCGGAAAAACTGTGATTGCCGCAGCCGTTGCGTATCTTGCGGCAAAAAACGGAAGGCAAACCGCATTGATGGTTCCAACGGAAATTCTTGCCATTCAACACTACGAATCCTTATCCCAACTCCTCGGGCCCTGCGGTGTCCGGGTAGAATTGCTGACCGGATCCATCGGTGCGGCAGAAAAAAGACGGCGTTTGCTTCGTTTGGAAGCAGGAGAAATTGATCTTATTATTGGGACGCACTCCTTAATTCAAAAAAGCGTCAAATTTAGGAATTTGGCGGTTGCAATTGCAGATGAACAGCACCGTTTCGGAGTACAGCAACGGGCCGCCATGCAGGAAAAGGGACAAAATCCCCACATGATATTCTTGTCTGCCACTCCTATCCCACGTTCTCTTGGGCTGGTTTTATACGGAGATCTGGACATTTCTCTGTTGGACGAGTTGCCTGCGGGACGAATCCCGGTCATAACCCGCCGGGTGGAATCCGATCAATCGGGCCGGATGTACGAATACCTTAAGAAAAAAGCCCTCGAAGGAGAACAGGCCTACGTTGTTTGTCCCGTGGTTGAGGGCAGTGACGAAATGAAAAGTGCAGTAGATTTTTGCGAAGAGTTACGGCAGACCCATTTGCAAGGTGTTACCGTCGCCTGCCTCCACGGTCGGATGAAGAGCGAAGAAAAGGAAATGATATTATCTGACTTCCTAAAGAATAAAATATCCGTTTTAGTCTCCACGACCGTAATTGAAGTGGGCGTTAACGTCCCGAACGCAACCACGATGATTATAGAAAATGCCGAACGGTTCGGTCTTTCCCAATTACATCAATTGCGAGGCAGAGTGGGGCGAGGAAACAAAAAATCCTATTGCTTTGTAGTATCCGACGATACGGGAGAGGACGCTACCCAACGCCTATCTGCCTTCTGTTCCACGACCGACGGTTTTGAAATCAGCCGAAAAGACTTGGAATTGCGAGGGCCCGGCGATTTTTTAGGGAACCGTCAACACGGGCTTCCACCCTTTAAAATTGCGGATCTGACCCGGGACATGAGCATTTTGGAGCAAGTCTCCGCCGTTGCGAACCGACTGTTTGAGGATCCTTCTTGGTTCATCCTACCCGAAAATCGTACCATGTTCATTGCCGCATCGGAAATGCTTCGCTCCGCTATGTTACAATAGTTACAATATTTTGACATTTTAGAGGAAAACAAAGACTATCTCTTGACAAATGATGGAAAAAGTGGTACAGTATTCATAGATTAGCACTCAGATGCAAAGAGTGCTAAATTGTTAAAAAGGAAGGGAGGCCCCTATGGAATTAAATCCACGCAAACGGATGATTTTGTCCGCAATTGTTTCCGCTTACATTGAAACCGGGGAACCTGTGGGATCCAAAACCCTTCTCGTCCGGGAAAATCTTGGGGTCTCTCCCGCCACCGTCCGCAACGAAATGTCGGAGCTGGAGCGATTGGGATATTTAAAAAAGACCCACACCTCGTCGGGTCGGGTTCCTTCCAACTCCGGTTATCGCTTTTACGTGGAAACTCTCACTCCGTACCACTTGACCCAAAGGGAGCAGGCGGCATTGAGCAGTCCCTTTGAAACGAGTGCCAGCCTGGAGGAGCTTTTGGAAGCATCCACCAGACATTTGGCAGACTTTTCCGGATGCACCGTTTTTGGGGTCTCCCCCAACTGTCCCAATGAAATTTCTCAATTCGAGGTTTTACCTGCAGGGAGACGGATTCTGGCAATCATGGTCATCACCTCGGGAGGGTCTGTAAAAAATTATTTTTACCGTGCCACGGAAGACGTTTCGACGGAAGACGCATCAATTTTAACAAAAATTATGAATTCCGTTCTTGCAGGATTTCCCATAGATCGAGTCGGTTCCCTTCGGATGATGCTTTTGGAGCATGAAATTAAAACCCATTGTTCCAAACATATAGGAATTGCGGTCACCGTAAAGAAAATTCTTGACAAGACCCGGGATTTTGAACTTCACATCGGGGGAACGGAAAATCTATTAAGTTATCCAGAATTTTCCGATATTGAGACGGCCCGCGGATTTATTGGGATGCTCTCAACCCGAGAACAGATTTTGGAAGCACTCCTTGCGAACCGACCGTCGGATGAAATTGAAATTCGTATTGGGGCGGAAAACGGCCTATTTAACAGTCCGAATGCAAGTTTGATTACGTTATACTGTAACGAAAAGTTTCCCGTCATGCTGGGGATTATGGGACCGACCCGAATGGATTATGCCCGTACCATTGCCGGCTGCAATCACATTCTGGCCCACGTAAAAACCTTTATTGAACGGGAATATTAAGGAAAGGACCTTAGAAATGAAAGACAAGAAAAAGCAAGCAAACGAACCCGAAGCGGAAGAAAAAACCGTTGAAACAACGGAAGAATCCGCACAGGACATCTGTGAAGAGGTACAAGATACCGAAACACCCGTAGCAGATGAATGGCACGACCGATTCATCCGGCTCGCAGCGGATTTTGATAACTTTAAGAAACGCTCCGCCGCCGAAAAAAGTGCCGCATACACCAATGCCACCGCAGATGCCGTCGCAGAGCTATTGCCCATCATTGATAATTTGGAACGGGCAATTACTGCAGCAGAAGACAGCCCCATGAAAGCCGGCGTTGAAATGGTTCTTTCCCAAGCACTGAAGGCCTTTGAAAATCTTAACGTCTTCCCTGTGGGAACCAAAGGAGACCCCTTTGACCCTCAGATCCACAATGCGGTCATGCACGAGGACGACGACTCTGTCGAAGAAAACGTTATTACCGAAGTATTTCAAAAGGGCTACAAATTGGGAGATAAAGTAATTCGCCACGCCTTGGTAAAGGTCGCGAATTAACCAATAAACTGTTAATAATACAACCTAACTATAATAGAACACAACATTAGGAGGCAATTTACAATGGGTAAAATTATCGGAATAGATTTGGGAACGACAAACTCCTGCGTCGCCATCATGGAGGGCGGGGAGCCGGTCGTAATCGCAAATGCAGAAGGGGCAAGAACGACCCCCTCCGTGGTTGCATTCTCCAAATCAGGAGAACGCATGGTAGGTCAGGTTGCAAAACGACAAGCAATTACCAACCCCGACCGGACCATTATTTCTATTAAACGGGATATGGGTACCAATAAAAAAGTCAACATTGACGGAACCGACTACACTCCCGAAATGATTTCCGCCA
>JAZTWH010000025.1:0-6762 GCA_045635765.1 Eubacteriales bacterium
CAAAGCCGATCTCGTTGTTGGTGGCGTAGGTGATGTCGGCGGGATAAGCCTCCCGCCGTTGGTCGTTGTCCATTTCATGGACGATCAGGCCCACCTTCAGGCCCAAAAAGGTATGGATCTTCCCCATCCATTCACTGTCCCGGCGGGCCAGGTAGTCGTTGACCGTGACAACGTGGACCCCTTTGCCGGCCAGGGCCATCAAATAGGAGGGCAGGGTGGCCACCAGGGTCTTCCCTTCCCCGGTACGCATCTCGGCGATCCGCCCTTGATACAGAATCACACCGCCGATCAGCTGACAGTGGAAATGACGCATCCCCAAAACCCGGGCGGAGGCCTCCCGAACGGTGGCAAAGGCCTCGGGTAAAAGGTCGTCCAGCGTTTCGCCCTCGGCATAACGGCGGCGGAACTCGTCGGTCTTCCCCCGAAGCTCTGCATCGGTCAGGTTTTTATATTCGTCCTCCAGGGCTTCCACCTTTGCAACCAAGGGGGCAATCTTCTTTAATTCTTTTTGGCTGTAGCTGCCGAAAAGACTTCCAAATAATCCCATTTCGATTCTCCTCTTTTTCAGATAGCAGGAGCCCCATGACCCCCGGCACGCAACTCGTTTTGTTATATTATAGCATATAAAATTAAAATATTCTATAGTTTTTTAATTCTGACACATAAATATCACAATTATATATTATTATATATCATGTGTCAGTGTACCCTGCCGCCCTTTGCAGACCATTTCGGAGGCAAAAATTTTACGAGCAACGGGAAAAACCCTTCCCGGACGCCCATCCAAGCACCCCCGCCGGCCCCTCGCGTTCCCCGGTCCGGGGGAAGGGAGACGAAATTCCGCACCAATAAAAAAGAACCCGGAAAGGCTTTCCCAAAACCGTCGGGAGGACGGGGGCAACGGCATCTTTTTGGGGAGGGGTGCCTCGGCCAAGGGGGGAGGACTGCCTCCATTTTCCTTTCACATTCCGGTAACAAAAATGTGCCAATCCCAAAGGGAAATTTCAAAAATAGTTTGCATTCCATCCTGTGGAAAACTTCACGGGTTTTCCAAAAAACCTGTGGAAAACTTTGTGGATTAGGTGGAAAAAGCCCATGTTTCCGTAGGTTTTCCCCCAGTTCATAACTGGTTCGAAAAAAATTTTCATTCTTCGACATTGTTGACACTTTCTTGAAATAAAAGGATAAAAAAAATGAAACTTTCTGAAATTCGCTCTCTGCTGAACCGGGAAAATTTATTGACCAAGGACGCCCTGGGGACCTTTGACTCGACCCCCCTGGCCATCGGGTGCGACTCCCAAGCGGTCTGCCCCGAGACCCTGTTTTTTTGCAAGGGCGTAAGATTCAAGGCCCAATATTTAGCCGATGCGGCGGCGGCCGGTGCCTGTGCCTATCTTTCCGAGCAGGAATACGACGTGCCCTTGCCCCATTTGTTGGTCTCGGACATCCGCAAGGCCATGCCGCTGGTGGCCCGGGAGTTCTACGGAAGGCCCGATGAAAAATATCCTTTGGTAGGCATCACCGGGACCAAGGGAAAGACCTCCTGTGCCTATCAGCTGGGTACTATATTTCAGGAAGCCTACGCCGGCCGGTACGGATTGATTTCCACCAACGAGGCCTTATCCTGCGGTCAGCCCCGAAAAAAAAGCGGAACCACGCCCGAAGCTCTGGAATTATATCAATTACTTCACGGCTTTGCCCGGGACGGCGTCCGAGGTGCGGTGATGGAGGTCTCCTCCCAAGGACTGCAATACGACCGGGTCACGGGGGTGGAATTTGCCGTAGGCATCTACCTGAACCTTTCCCCCGACCATATTTCTCCCACGGAGCACAAGGATTTTGAGGAATACAAGCAAGCGAAGAAAAAAATGCTGACCCTCTGCCGCCGGGGAATCGTCAACATAGACGACCCCCACGCCAAGGACGTGATGGCCGCCGCCACCTGCCCGGAACTTTCCACCGTTTCTTTGTCCGACCCGGAGGCGGATTATTACGCATCCCGGCCGGTGCTGACGGAGGAAGGGTTGTCCTTCACGGTCAACGGAACGGATTTACGGGGGGAACCCATGACCCTGAAGATGGCGGGGGAATTTAACATCTCCAACGCCCTTTGTGCCATTGCCGCCGCCCGAGCCCTGGGAATCGGCGTCGACGACATCCGCAAAGGCCTTGCCAAGGCCACCGTCCGGGGCCGCATGGAGCAATTTGAACGGGACGGAGTAAAAATTATTGTGGATTACGCCCACAACGGCCTTTCCTTTGAAAAGGTCTTCGATTATGCGGACCGCTTTTATCCCGAAGCGAAAAAAGTGGTCGTGTACGGTTGCCCGGGAAACAAAGCCCTCGACCGGCGAACGGAGATGTCCGACGTTGCGGGCCGAAGAGCCGACTACGTGGTGCTGACCGACGACGACCCGGCAGAGGAAGACCCGGATGACATTATGGACCAGGCAGAAGTGATGCTGCTGCGGCACAACGCCGATTACGTGAGAATCCACGACCGCCGTCAGGCCATTGCCCACGCCTTTGCCCAATGCGGAAGGGGCGACCTTCTCCTTCTGTTGGGGAAGGGTCACGAAACAGCCCAATCCGTCCGGGGCAAATCCATTCCCTACGGGGGAGACCGGGCCTGTGCGGAAGCGGCAAGGAACCCGGAATTGATTTATTGAGGGAAGGAGAACGAATATGCCCAAGTTCCTTTACGAAAACGACGAAACGAATTCAAAAGCATCCTCCGGGCCGGAGCCTATTTCGGAACCCGTGACTCCCAAACCCCAAACCCTGCCCGGGGATTCGGAGGAAGAGTTCGATATTTCTTCTTTCGACTTCACCATTGCCGACCCGGGAGAAATCGAGGAATTCTCCGCGGGAACCCCCTCCCCATCGGGAGATGGCCCCGCCGGAGACAAAAAGCAAAAATTCTCCCTTTCCAACCTCTCCTCCCTCCTTTCGAAAAAGGTGGAAAAACTAATGGAGGAAAAGCCCCGGCAGTCCCCGACCCGGAGCCGAAAGCCCATCCAAACCACCGAACCTCTCCCCCAGGAGCCGGCCTTCCCGGAAGGAATCTCGGAAGAATCCACGGGAGGAATCCCGGAAGGAATCCCGAAAGAATCCACGGAAGAAATCCCGGGAGGAATCTCGGGAGGAATCCCGGAAAGAACCCCGATGAGGGGCTCCTCGGAGGGAGTTTCCCCCGAAGAAGCCCCGGGAAAGACCCCAGAGAAAAATTCTCTGGAGGAGGGTTCCCCGGAGGGGGTCTCCTCGAAAGGAGTTTCCCCGGAGGGGGTCTCCACGGAGAGCGTCTCCTCGGAGGGAGATACTCCGGGAGGAGACGGCCCAAGTACGTTCTTTGAGAAAACGGAGAAACAAGAGCCCGGCAGAGGGAAAACCCCCGGACGGGCAGAGAAACAAGAGCCCGGCAGAAAAAGACCTTCTCGGCCGGAACGAATTTTCATTTCCGGGGGAGGCTTTCGGAAGGGGGCCGTTCCCGAGGTGGCTTCCTCGAAGGCGTCCGTTTCCGGGGGAGGCTTTCGGCGGAATTCCTTTTCCGGGGGGTCCTTCCGTCAGGTTTCCCGGCGGTGGTTGCGGTACGCCCTTCGGCCGGCGAGTCTTTACGAAAGCATTTCGGAAAGTCTTTGGCCGTTGTTTTTGGCTGGAGTCATGGCCTATTTTGCAGGATTTTATTTGCTGATCGGACTGGATTGGTATTTTGCGGGCCTGGTTTTCCCGGGCAGATTGCTGGCCGTCGTGTGTATGGGATGCCTGGTAGGGGGGATTGCCGCCATGGCTTTTTCCGCCGGAGTCCAGGGGCTGTCCCTGCTCTGCCGAAAGGAACGGATCCGGCCCTTCGGGGTCCTATCCTCCGTGGCCGGGGCCTGCGTATTCCCCGCGGGGCTGTTGGTCTTAGGGCTGGGAATCCAGTTGGTCTTCCAAACGCCCGTTTCCATGTCCTTCGGCATCACTTCGGTGCTTTGGACCGCCTATCTTCTTTTGGACGTTCTCCGGGATATGTTCGGAGAAAAGCATCTGTTCAAGAGCACCCTTTTGACGGTTCTTTGGGGATTTCTTCTGTTCATACTTATGTCTTTGACCTTTACGCTGAAATAAGGAGGCCTGCCGATGAAATTTGACCGCTATACCATTATTGGTCTGCTCTGTGCCCTGCCCTACCTTGTTTTCGGCGTGGTGCTGACCGATTCCAACGCCGTAAGCATCATTGCTTATCTGGTGTTGACCCTGGCTCTGACGGGGGCGGAGGTGACCTGCTACGACCTGATGCTCTCCTCCCGTCGCCGGAACTGGCTTTACCGGGTGCCCTTTTCCACCCTGTTTCTCCTGGTGCAGTTTACCTTGGGGTGGAACGTGATGATCCCCTTCTACGTTATGGGCCAGTTTGCCATGGGCGTGGCGACCACCAAGGACCGGTTCGAGCATATGCCCAAAAGCCGGGCCGCCAAGCCTCTGGTCATTTCCGTGGGAGCCTCGGTGGTCTATTTGCTGATCGCACTGATCACGGGGGTGAACGCATGAAAAAGAACTTTTGGACGGTCCTTTTGGCCCTTCTTTTGTGCCTGATTTTGGGGGGGACTGCCTTTGCCTCTGCCCACGACGGCCTTTGCGGATGCGGACGGGGATACGCCCGGACCGATTCGGAGGACTTTATGATCTACGACTGCCTGGGATGCGGTCGAAACTATACCTCCTGCACCTGCCGTACCTGTTGGTGCGGCAGCCATCTGACCCGGACGGAGATCGAGGGGGGAACGGTAGTCACCTGCGACGACTGCGGACTTCCCTGCGAGGATTGCATTTGCCGGGATCGGTCTTACTATGATGCCCTTCAGGGGGTATCTCAGGGCTTGACGGGAGAGGAGATTCCCAACCCGAAGAACGGGGCGGTCATCGCCCTGGCAAGTCTGTTACCCTTTGGCGGATTTATCGCCTTGTATTTTACCGTTTACCGCCGCCGGTCGGCCACCCGGAATCGGAGGACGAAGGCCCCGGTGCTGGATCGGGAGCTAGACGCCATTGACCGGGAGCCGGATACCAAAAAGCGGTATTCCCTGGCCAAGGAACGGGAAGAGATCCGCAGAGACGGCTCGACCCGGATCCTGAGCCGGGAAGGGAAAGTTCTTTGTTTCCGGAAAAACGAGTTGTTGGCCGACGCCGTAGAAGACGACGCCATCCGGGAGACCGTGGGAGAAAACCTGCGGGCCTGCCGAATCATGAACCAGATGGGCTTTGCCGGCTCGGTGGAATCGATAGACCGGCTTTGGGATTTTAAAGGGAAGCAATTTTCCGAAAACCGGGAAGAAATCAGCGGAGAGACCCCGGCCCAAGCCTTGGTAAAATGGGATACGAAGGAAGAATCCGTCGCCCTGTTTGAGATAATCAAGCCCCTCAACGGCCGGAAGGGCAATTTGCTCCATCCCGCCTCCAACCTCACCCGGGTCACCGCCCGGATGTTTACCAAGGAGCCCTTGATGAACCGCAAGACCGACCCCTCCACCGAAGGGGAGCTTCGGACCACCCTGGAAGCCTTGGTCCCGGGAGGGGATGTGGAAGCCCTGCTCCAAATTCCCCGGAAAGCCGGCCCGACCCGGACAGCCCCCGGAGGACTTCCCGAGGAAGTCTCGGCCAAACGCATGGGCGAAAAAAACCGTTTCCCGGGAGGTATGGCATAAATGAGATACCTGTATTCTACGAAAGAACTGCTGACCCTATTGTCCTCCGCCGGGACCGACGCCAACCCGGCATCCCCCTTCCGCAATCTGATGACCCTCAACTGCGAGACCCTCCCCCGGCCCTTGACCGATGAGGAGAAATTACTCTGTTCCTTTGCCCTGACCCCCCAGCGAACCCTGGCCGTCGGGCGTCATTCCTCGGCGGAGGGAGCTCTGTACCTGCTCAACATTGGGCCCATGTGGTATCTTTACAGTTGGCTGGAAGCCCAGGACTGCCACGTGTTTGAGGCCTACTTCGACCGTCCCCGGCTTCTCAAACTGCTCCATAAAAATTTTTGCGGATTTTACCATCCTAACTTCGGCTCTTTTACCCAGCTGGACCTCCGTTTGACCCGGGATGAATTTATCCTCTGGAACCTCATCCGGGCCCTGTACGGCTTCCGGGCACGGGCCACGGGCATCGGCAATAACGACCCCTTTCTTGCGGACGACCTGAAGTCCTCGGACCTGGCCCTGTACCTTCGCAATTACCTGGATGAGCTGGGAATGGGTTCCCTGTCCGACGCCGTGGACCGGCTGATGGAAGAAAAAAATCATCGGCTCACCGAAGAAGCCCTGAAGGGCTTGGAAGAAAAGGGAATCCTGATTCCCGACATTGCCGACGTGACCCACGACAACGCCTACCGCCTTTCCCGGACCGCCCTGGAACGGCTGGACGATGGGATGCTGGTGGACACCCTTTGGTATGCGGACCGCACCGTCCCCGACCGGCCCCGGGAGGTTCTCCTCTGCCTACGCCGGGACGGCGTTCTGGCCCTGATTCCCACCGCCGACGGCGTCGCCCTTCGCTCCTTCCCCGAATGTCCCTGGGAAGAGCTGCTCTGACCGCGACCCCGTGTCCCGAGGAGAGTTGGCCTGACCCCGGCGGCGTGCCCGAGGAGAGTTAGCCTGACCCCGGCGGCGTGCCCGAGGAGGGTTAGCCTGACCGCGGCGGCGTGCCCGAGGAGGGTTAGCCTGACCGCGGCGGCGTGCCGGAGGAGAGTTGGCCTGACCCCGGCGGCGTGCCCGAGGAGGGTTA
>JAZTWH010000026.1:0-84190 GCA_045635765.1 Eubacteriales bacterium
CAGCACCGATTCGAAGGTGCCAAATTCGGTCTTTACAGCGGCAAGAATGTTCCATACGTCGTTGGTTCTCTTTTCGATGGCAAGGGTGCGGAAGCCCATTTGCAGACTGTTGAGAAGGGCTGCCAGCGTAGAGGGGCCCGCCACGTTGATGGAATAATCCCGCATCAGGGATTCGGTCAGGTCGGTCATCCGGACCACCTCGGCGTAGAGTCCCTCCGTAGGCAGGAAGAGAATCCCGAAATCGGTGGTGTGGGGCGGACGGATGTACTTATCGTGGATGTCCCGGGCACTCATCTTCAGAAATGCTCCCAGAGCTTTTCTTGCCGTCTCCAGCAGAATCGGGTCTCCGCTTTCGGCGGCGGCCTCCAACTGTTCGTAACGGTCCATGGGGAATTTGGAGTCGATGGGAAGATATACTACCGAGCCGTCTCCGTCCTTCCCGGGGAGGCGGATTGCAAATTCCACCCGGTCCGCCGAGCCGGGGACGGTGGCAATGTTTTCTTCGTACTGATCGGGGGTAAGAATTTGTTCCAAAATACGGGAAAGCTGAATTTCTCCGAAAATGCCCCGGGTCTTTACGTTGCTCAAGATCCGCTTCAGGTCTCCCACCCCGTTGGCCAAGCCTTGCATTTCGGTCAGCCCCTTGGAGACCATCTCTAGCCGTTCGTTGACCAATTTAAAGGACTCGGTAACCCGTTTTTCCAGGGCGGTCTCCAGCTTTTCATTGACGACCCCTTGCATTTCATCCAGTTTTTTTCGATTTTCTTCCTGAATGGCTTGAAGGCGTTTCTCCGTGGTGTCGTTCATGCGGTCGATTCGGTTGGAAAAGGTGTTCAGGGTGGCCTGGGTCTCCTGGGAGAATTTGGTGATGGCGTTCATCTGGGCGGTATTCCCGGCGTTCAGTCCTGCGGACAAGGTGCCCGAAACCGTATTCTGCATGGAGTCCATGCGGTCGTTGAGTTCCTTTCGCTGACGGGCAAGGTCGTCGGAAATATCCTGCTTTTTCGTCCGGGACAGAACCACTAAAGAAAGGACCAGTCCCGCGATGGAACACAGGGCCGTGACGGTGCACAGAATCGAAATCAGAATCGTTTGCATGGAAAACACTCCTTACAGTATTTCTAATTTTACGTAATTGGTCATCAGCTTCTTTTCTCCCACGGCATCAAAGGCGACGGTCAGCATACAGTCGGTGGCCATGGGCACGACGGCGGTGACGGTCCCTTCGCCGAAGACCTTGTGGCGGATACGCATTCCTACGGTGTAGTTGCTTTTTTGTGCCGGGGCTTTGGGTTGAGAGGGGATGCTGGTGACGGTATTCTTGAAAATGGGCCGTTCCGACAAGGGCCGGATGGGACGGCGGAAGGGCTCCTTGGGAGGCTCCGTGTAGGTCTCCATACATTCTGCGGGGATTTCCAGCAAAAACCGGGAGGCGATGCAATCCTTCGGCCGGCCGAACATCAGCCGGTTGCGGGTCGAAATAATATGCAATTCCCGCTTCGCCCGGGTGATGGCCACATAGCAAAGACGCCGTTCCTCCTCAACGCCCTCCGGCTCTCCCACCGAACGGGCGGAGGGGAAGATTTCCTCCTCAAATCCCGTAATAAAAACGGTATCGAATTCCAGGCCCTTCGCACAGTGCATGGTCATCAGAATGACCGTATCGTCCTCCGGGCTGAGGTTGTCCACGGCACTGACCAGAGCGGTTTGCTCTAAATAATCTCCGAGGGTGTTTTTTCCGTCCTCGGCATTGACGGCAAATTCCGTAATGGAGTTTAACAGCTCGGCCACGTTTTCAAAGCGGGCCTGGGCTTCCGCCGGTTCGCAGGATTCATTCAGCCATTGCTTGTACTGAATTTTTGCCACCAGGTATTTAAAGAATTCCGGCAGAGGCATGGCTTCCGCCCCATCCCGCAATTCTCCGATCAGTTGGGCAAAGGCTTGCAGTTTCCCCGCGGCCCGCTGTAATTCGGGATACCGGTCAGCCTGTTGCATTACCTCGTAGGGGGACAGCCCTTCCCGGGCCGCCACTGCAATGAGCCGGTCCACGGAGGTATCCCCGATGCCCCGTTTCGGCTCGTTGATGATTCGGGTCAGGCGGATTCGGTCCTTGGGATTGTGGATAAAATTCAGATAGGCCAACAGGTCCTGAACCTCTTTTCGCTTATAGAAGGCCAGTCCTCCGTAGACCCGATAGGGGATTCCGTTCCCCCGCAAGGCCGATTCGATGGTGTTACTTTGGGAGTGAGTTCGGTACAAAACGCAGAAGTCCCGGTAATGCAAGGACTTGCCCGTCCCCATTCTCGCAAGGATGGAACGGGCAATATAGGCCCCCTCCTCGTGTTGGTTGTTCAATTCCCGGTAATGAATCTTGCTTCCCGTTCCGTTGTCCGACCACAGAGTTTTGCCCTTGCGGTTTTTGTTGTGGGCAATGACTTTGTTTGCGGCGGTGAGAATGGTGTTGGTGGAACGGTAATTCTGTTCCAGACGAATGACCCTTGCATCCTGAAATTGATGTTCAAAGGCCAAAATATTATGAATGTCCGCCCCGGCAAATTTGTAGATGCTCTGGTCGTCATCCCCCACAACGCAAATCTCGCCCCCTTTGGCCAACAGGGTCACAAGGCGGTATTGGAGGGGGTTGGTGTCCTGATACTCGTCCACCAGCACATATTTAAACCGGCGGTTGACCGCTTCCGCGGCCTGGGGATGCTCGGTCAGAAGCTTGACGGTATTAAAAATCAGATCGTCAAAGTCCATGGCGTTGCTTTCCCGCAGGGAGGCCTGATATTGTTCGTAAAGATCGGGAAGTTTGGGGAATTCCCGATCCTTGTACGCAGTGCGGAATTCCTCGGGGGTCTGATAGCTTCCCTTGGCCTTGTTGATGGCAGATCGGACCATCTTGGCCGTATAATGCTCGGTAAGGTTTTTTTCTTTGATGATCCGTTCCGCCAATTTATTGGAATCGGCGTCGTCGTAAATGGTAAATTCCGTTTCATAGCCCAGCCGATCGGCAAAGCGACGCAGGATCCGTACGCAGACGGAATGGAAGGTCAACGCCCACAGATCCCGGGCGTCTACGCTGAATTTTTTCTCCATCCGTTCCCGCATTTCGCCGGCGGCTTTGTTGGTGAAGGTAATGGCAAGAAGATGATAGGGCTTCAGAGGATCCACCGCCAGCAGACTGCGGAACCGTTCTTCCTTCCGCCGGTCGGGGTTTGTTAAGGCTCCTCTCAGGTATTCCATATCCTCCGCAGTCAGGTTCTCCGGGATGGTGGAAGACTCGTAAGCATTTCCGTATTTGATCAAATAGCCTAATTTATTCACCAGTACCGTGGTCTTGCCGCTTCCGGCCCCCGCAAGGATCAAAAGGGGTGCGTCGCAGGCGTAGACCGCCTCCCGTTGGGGCGGATTCAGCATTTCGTATTCCAGGTCAAGAAGGGTTTTGCGGAGTGCGAGGAATTCTTGTTTCATGGGGGCTCCTTCGGATGTTTTACATAATATACATCTTTATTATAGTATAACACAAGCACAAAAGCATTGCGGAATTGAAACATAAATTTGAAACTTTTTCTCGTAGACGGAGAAAATTCGGATAATTCAGGGGCCCAAGGGAAATACTGAAAATAAAAAATTCATGGAAAGGATGTTTATTTCATGGGAAAATATAAAAAATTTTGGATGATAATTTCTGCCGTCCTACTGATTTCGGCCCTGCTGGCCGTCATGGCCCTATGGCTGACTCCCCCCACAGCAGAAGAGGCGTTATCCCAATTCGGTTCGACGGGGACGGAGGTTCGGCAGATTCAAACGGCCTTAAAAAAACAGGGATACTACACCGGCTCCATTGACGGCATCTACGGGTCCGGCACCCAGTCCGCCGTGCGGAAATTCCAAGCGGCAAAGGGGTTGGCGGTGGACGGCGTCTGCGGCAACGCTACCTTGAGTGCCCTGGGAATCGGCGGGTCCGCCACGACCCTACGCCGGGGTTCTTCGGGCAGCGGAGTGCGGCAGGTCCAGCAGCGGTTGCTGAATTGGGGATACTATTCCGGCTCTGTGGACGGAATCTACGGCTCCGCTACGGAGGCCGCCGTCCGAAAATTCCAGCGGAATAACGGCTTGACCTCCGACGGAATTTGCGGAATTAAGACCCTGTCCGCCATGGGCCTTTCTTCCGTGACCGGCTCCTCCCATACCGCATCCTCCAATAACGGAAACGTCTACCTTTTGGCCCGGATTATTTCCGCCGAGGCCAGAGGAGAATCCTACCGGGGTCAGGTGGCCGTGGGGGCAGTGGTGATGAACCGGGTCCGTTCTTCCAAGTTTCCCAATACTTTGGCCGGCGTCATTTATCAAAAAGGTGCTTTTACCGCCATTGACGACGGGCAGTTTGACCAGCCCATCGCCGATTCCGCCTACCGCGCCGCCCGGGAGGTTTTGGCGGGTGTCGACCCCACCGGCGGATGCCTGTATTACTACAACCCCGCTACGGCCACGTCCAAGTGGATCTATTCCTTGCCCGTGAAGATGACCATCGGCAAACACCGCTTTTCCATGGGGAAATAAGAAAGTCCCGTAAAATTTGAATATCCCTCCACGGCCACGTCCAAGTGGATCTATTCTTTGCCCGTGAAGATGACCATCGGAAATCATCGCTTTTCCATGGGGAAATAAGAAAGTCCCGTAAAATTTGAATATCCCTCTACGGCCACGTCCAAGTGGATCTATTCCTTGCCCGTGAAGATGACCATCGGCAAACACCGCTTTTCCATGGGGAAATGAGAAAGTCCGTAAAATTTGAATATCCCGCCCCCTTTCCGCATAGAGTGGAACAGAAAAGAACGGAAAGGAAAGTGTTCGGAATGGACAAAGAGCAATTTTTACCGGAGGGGACCTTTGGGAAAACGGAACATTCTTTGGCGACGCTGGAAAAAGCCCGGGCGTCGGGGCAAATTCTGGAGGCAAAGGCCATTCTTTGCGACAGCAGTCATAATCTTGTGGTGGACCTGGGGGACCTGCGGGGCGTGATCCCCCGGGGGGAAGCGGCCTTAGGGATCCGGGAAGGGACGGTCAAGGACATTGCCATTCTTTCCCGGGTGAATAAGCCCGTGTGTTTTAAGGTGACTGACCTTCTGCGTCGGGATCAGGTCTCCCGTTGCTGTGATGCCCCGGAGGCGTTTCGTCCGGGGACTCTGTCGGACCCCGTGGCATTGCTGTCCCGTCGGGCGGCTCAACAGCAGGTGCAGGAGGAACTGCTCTCCCGGGTCCGGCCCGGAGATATTTTAGACGCCCGCATCACGCATTTGGAGTCCTTCGGTGCTTTTGCGGACATCGGATGCGGCATCGTGGGGTTGATCTCTATTGAGAATATTTCGGTCTCCCGGATCTCCCATCCCGCAGACCGATTTGTTCGGGATCAGACCGTGAAGGTGGTGGTTAAGGAAATTGACCGGGAGAAAAAACGGTTCGTCCTTTCCCATAAAGAGTTGCTGGGAACGTGGGAAGAAAACGCATCCCTTTTTGACGTGGGCCAAACGGTGTGCGGAACGGTGCGGTCGGTGGAGGACTACGGAATTTTCGTGGAATTGACCCCCAATCTTGCGGGCTTGGCCGAGGGAAGACCCGGAGTTCGACCGGGGCAGCAGGCCACCGTCTATATCAAGAATATTATTCCCGAAAAGATGAAGGTCAAATTAAGCCTCATTGATGCCTTTGACGGGGAGTGTGAATCTCCTTTGCGGTATTATATTACGGGCCCCCATATCGACCGATTTGTTTATTCTCCTGAAGGGGCCTTGCGGCGAGTTGAAACAATCTTTACATAAATGTCGCAGATTTTTTGTTGACATTCCGTAATTATTGTAGTATGATAAATATAATAACGGCTGAGTTCGGCTTGTTGCCCGTCTCCGGTTTTCGGGGACGGGTCGGGTCGTTTTTTTCGTATGAAGGAGGAATCTCTCTGGACCGTTTGCTAAAACGTTACGTTATCATTGAATTTTTGTTGGGGGTCGCAGTGATCGCCCTGGGGTTTTTCTTTCAGGGGGTCATGTTATTTGCCCTGGGAACCTGCATGATTGCTTTGGCGGCCCAATGCTCCGTTTATTCGGAGAAGCACCATTGGGCGGTTATTGCTTTGGGCCTGTTTTCTCTGCTGGGATTGGCCGCAAGCGGGTTATCCTCCTTCTTTCATATGACCAGCGTTTCCCGGTATGCGAATGATACTTCTCCGCTGACGGTGCTTTTGGTCCTTACGGTCATTATTTTGGTGCAGAGCTTTCTCCTTTTGCCCCTTGAGGACAGGCCCGATCTGGATTTCTTGCGGCGGGGTGTTTCCCGGATGGCCATTTTCGGACTGATCGGGTTTGCCGCAATCGTTTTGACGTATGTTTTATCGTATTTTCTTTACGGTTCCCTGGTTTCCGCCCTGGTTGAGGGAGATGGGATGATGGATTTGCATTATCAGGAACAGGATTTTCATTACCTGGAAGGGGCCTTGGCCCTGTCCATGGCTTTGACGTCGGTCCGGGGTGTTCTTCGGAGCTTTTTGGGAAGAGAACGGCTGAGTGCCGGATCGGAAGGAGGATTTTAATTTCGGATGAAACAGCTTAATATCTGGAAAAACGTTTGGAACCTGTTTTTGCGTTATCTCATGATCTGTGTGTTTATGTTCATGTGTGTGATTGTGATCTCCACAAGCTCCACCGTCTTGGGGCCCATTTTCGGTGTGTTTTATTTTGTTGCGTTGATCTACTACTTTTGGTTTACCATGCGTACCGAAGGGGAGCTGGACGTAAACAGAGTAAAGATCGGCCAGATGCCCCGATTTCGGTTCAAGGGGGCCCTGTGTGCCCTGATTTTGGCCGTGCCTCTGATGATCATCAACGTGGCTCCCAATTTCTTTCCCGACCCGGTCCCCGAAGAATATCAGGCCTATTTTACGGGGGAACCCACCAAACTTTCGGTCACCGATGAGTTCAATCAGTCTCTGCGGGAAATCTCCGGGAAGCAGGGGTACATCTCCGAAATTACCTTTGATACCGACAGACACATTTTGCAGATTACTTATCAAACCTCCGGCGGATATACGGTTCTCTGCGACGGAACCACCCAGGATCAAAATAAGACCTACGCCCTCTCCTCCGGGGCTTCCACCAACGGTGCCGGGGAGTCGGTAAAGGTCTATTATACCAAGGACGCAACCCTGACCGACCTGCAGCTGGGTGCTTTTGAGGAATGTAAAAATGCCGTGGACGATATTGCCGAAGTCATGGGAAGTTATCCCCATTGGCAGCGGTTGTTGGCCATCTTAAAGACGGTGTTTGGTATTGGACTCCAATATTTTTGCAATATTTTCGTGACGGATAACGCGGTTCTCAGCTCCGTGATCTATTGCGTCTGTATGCTGGTGTTGTGCGTTTCCGCCCAGGTGGGGTATGAAATGGGGTACCGCAATATCGTGATTCTCCGAAAGAAGAAACCGGTCAACAACCCCAAAGCCGGCGATTCGGTGATCATTCAGCGTTCCGGCCGAACCGAAGAAGAATAAGTACCGTTGAGACTGCCGTGGATTGATTGCGGCAGTCTTTTTTTCGTGCTTGAGAATAAGTTCTGTTAAGACTGCCGTGGACTGATTGCGGCAGTTTTTTCGTGCTTGTTGGCATAAGGAAAAAAAGTACTGTCTGAAATCGTAAATTGTGTGACTGTTTTTGTATGGATTTTCGAAAATGAATATGTTATAATGAACTCAAGAACAAAGCATCGTTGCCGTTAACAGAGTTTTTATACAAAAGAGGAGCATCGTGTCATGAAAAATCATAAATTCCGCGTAGGGATTATCGGTTGCGGAGGCATTGCCAACGGAAAGCATTTCCCTTCACTGAAGGCCCTTGCCGACGAGGTGGAGCTGGTTGCTTTTTGTGATATTATCGAAGAGCGTGCCCGGAAGGCCAAAGAGGAATACGGAACCGAGGATGCGAAGGTTTATACGGATTATCAAGAATTGTTGAAGGATGACAGCATTGACGTAATTCACGTCTGTACTCCCAACAAATCCCATGCTCCCATTTCCATTGCCGCCATGGAGGCCGGGAAGGACGTTCTGTGCGAAAAGCCCATGGCAAAGACTGCCGCCGAAGCAAAGGAGATGCTGGAAGCATCCAAGCGTACCGGCCGAAAGCTGACCATCGGCTATCAGACCCGTCAGAAGCCCGAAATGCAGTTGGTCAAGAAGATGGCGGAGGACGGAGCCTTCGGGCATATTTATTACGGAAAGGCCTTGGCTCTTCGTCGCCGTGCCGTTCCCACCTGGGGTGTATTTCTGAACGAAGAGGAGCAGGGCGGCGGACCGTTGATCGACATCGGAACCCATGCGTTGGATCTGACCCTTTGGACCATGAACAACTACGAGGTCGCATCGGTGACGGGTAACGTTCATTACCAATTGCGGGGGAGAGAAAACGCCGCCAACGCGTGGGGCCCCTGGGACCCGAAAAAATACACCGTAGAAGATTCTGCCTTTGGTTTTATCAAGATGAAAAACGGGGCAACGATTATTTTGGAATCTTCCTGGGCCATCAACCTGCTGGATGCCAAGGAGACCCAGTACGTCCTTGCCGGAACCGAGGCGGGGGTGGATTTCTCTGACGGAGTCCGAATCAACGGCGAGGAATATTCCCGGTTATATACTAAAACCATCGACCTGAAAAAGGGCGGCGTTGCGTTCTTTGAAGGCCAGGAAGAGGAAAATCCGGCCGTGGCCGAAGCCCGTCAATGGTTTAAGGCTTTGCGGGAGGGCACCGACCCCTGCGTCCTGCCGGAGCAGGCTCTGGTGGTGTCTCAGGTTCTGGAGGCCATCTATCAGTCCCATAAGACCGGAAAGACTATTTATTTTGACTAATCGAATACAATCGATAAAACACAGCCACCAGGTTCCTGGTGGTTTTGTTTTTAAAGGAAAATAAAAGAATCATATGAAGAAAATGGATGTTGCAAATTCTTTCCTCCGGGGCATAATAGAATTCGAAAGGAGGCTGATATGCCTTGAAAAAAATAATTCGAATTTTTGCTTTGGCAGTTTTGATCTCAGTATGTGCCGCCCTTCCTCTTGCGGCCCAAAAAACCGATTATCAGATCGGAGAATCTGAGGGCGGACTTCTGAACGACGGAAAATTAAAAGACGCCTTCCAGAAAGCCGTGGACAAGTTTGAGGAATGGATGTACGAAGGGGTTCCGTCCGGCTACGTGACCCGTCAGGATGATTATTATATTCAGGAATATTCCGATAAAAATAATCAGACTGCCGCTATTTACGTAGGTTCGGACTACGGCTCCTACGTTTTGCGTGGACCGATCTATGAGCAATTGGATTCTATGGGCGGTCTGAAATCGGTAGGCCGTCCCGTATCCGACCCCTACGAGGTCAACGGAACCTGGTATCAGAATTTTGAAAACGGGTATGCCACCGTTGGCAAGGATTCCGGGAAAGCAGTCTTCACCCAGGGCGTTCACGTGGACCGCCAGGGCGGAACTGTTCCTCTGAATGTAACAGACAACGCCGGCGGCAACGGATCCGGCGACAGCGGAAACGGCAGCGGCAACGGTTCCGGCAGCGGGGACGGCTTGTTGACCACCGATTCCAATTCCAATACCACAGACCGCAATGATCAAACGGTGTCGTCTCCCTCTCAGATGATCAGCGACGTTGTAAGTGACGTGGAGGAGGGGGCCTCCAAATGGGGGATCTGGGTCTTCGTTATTCTGCTGGTTTTGGCGGTGGCGATTTTGGCAATTTATTGGTTTTTGAAGAAAAAATAACTTTGTTGTCCCTGTTTCCTCTTTTTGCGGAGACAGGGAACTTTTTATTGATATTTTTGGAAAATACACAAAAAATAAAGGTGTCTTTCGGTTTTTGTTTCCTATCTCAATGTTCACAAAAATGTAAATCTTTTTCCGGTCCCTCCCCTTGAAAATGACCGGCGATTATAGTATAATGTATCATGGAAGATACTGGAGAATCTTTCTTCTTTTTTACTCCAAATTGGTATGTAATTAAAATTTTTCAGGAGGATATAAACAATGAAAGCTCAGGAAAAATTCGCTCAGATCCAAGCACTTCGCACCGAGATCGAGCGTAAACCCTCGTCTTTCTCCGGGAATACGGCCCGGGAACGGCTGACGATGCTTTTCGACGAAGGAACCTTCGTGGAAGTGGGTGCATTCGTCCGTCAGCGTCCCACCGAATACGGCTGTTCCCAGTCCCCCGAAGGGGTGGTTACCGGTTACGGTGCCGTAGACGGAGTTTTGGTCTTTGCCTTTGCTCAGGACCCTTCGGTGTCAAAGGGTGCCGTCAGTGAAATGCACGCACAAAAAATTAAGAATATCGTGCTTATGGCCATGAAGGCGGACGCTCCCGTGGTTTCCTTCCTGGATTCCTGCGGAATGTTGATCGGAGAAGGGATCGACGCCTTGTCCGGGTACGGGGAGATTCTTTCTCTGTGCAGTGAAATGCAGGGTGTGATTCCTCACGTTTGCGTGGTCAACGGCGTGTGTGCCGGAGCAATGTCCTTCCTTCCCGCCTTTGCGGATTATACGGTGATGCATAAAAATGCGGAGCTGTTCCTTTCGTCTCCCTCGGTGGTCCAGGCTCGGCTGGGGCAGAAAACCGGGGACGCCAATTCCGCCTACGAGGCAGGGCTTGCTTCCGTCATTTGTGATGCTGATGAAGAGGCCGCCCAAGCCGTAAAGGCCTTTTTCAATGCTTTTGGGGCCATCGAAAATAAGGACGACGTGAACCGTCTTACTCCTGAAATCGCCGATCTCATTTCTGTGGAGGGCTACGACGTTTCCAAGGTAGTGTCTCAAATTGCCGACGGCGGAAGAATGGTGGAATTTTCCGGCGGATACGCCAAAAATATCGTCACCGGCCTGATTCACCTGGACGGAACCCCCTGCGGCATCATCGCCAACAATCCGGCGGTGTCCGACGGAGATCTGAATTCTGCCGCGTGCGATAAGGCCTCCAAATTCATCGAATTTTGTGATAACTATGACATCCCGGTCATTACCTTGGTGGATACCAACGGGTTTGGGGTGGAAGTGGGAGCCAACATCTCTGAATCCGCCCGCCTCGTTTCTGCTTACGCCGACTCCGATGGGGTGAAGATCACCTTGATCACCGGTCGGGCTTACGGTGCCGGGTATCTCTCTATGGGGGCCAAGCACACCGGTGCAGACGTGGTCCTTGCATACCCCACCGCCCAGATCGCTCCTCTGCCTGCGGACACCGGTGCCGTGTTCTTGGGAGAAAAGGCTATCGTGGAATCGGAGGATCCCGTGGCTACCCGGAAGGAACTGATTTCTTCTTATTCGGAAATGATGGCTTCTCCCTTGCAAGCGGCCCGGAGAGGGCACGTGGACGATATTATCGACGTGGCCACCACCCGTCAGCTGTTGATCAGCTCTCTGAACGTCTTTTTACAGGAAGGGGATCTGTGATGACCAATTTCCTTGCTTATTCCACAGAGGTTCCCCAAAACCTTCCCGGGCAGATCGGATACGGGCTGGGCGTGACCGCCATCGGAGTGGTCATCGTGTTCGTCGTATTGATTTTGATCATGTTCGTTATCTATTTGTTCCAGTCTGTTTTTGGACAACGTTCCAAGCCCGAGGAGAGCCAAAGGGGAGAGGATAAGGGATCAACCCCCGATCCCGTCGCTTCTTCCGACCCTTCCATGGTTCCTGCCTCTGCCGGGAAGGAAGAAGAGCTGGTGGCCGCCATTGCCGCCGCTACGGCCATGGTCCAGGAGGAACTGATCGTGGTGCTGGCCGCCGCCGTTGCCGCCCAGGAGGGCTGTGACCCGGCCTCTTCCCGGTATCGGATTCGGTCCTTCCGCCGTATTTTGTAAAATTTTTTGTTGAAATAAATCTTTAAATTGGAAAGGAATCAAAGATCATGAAAAAGTATAACATCACCGTCAATGGAACTACCTATGAAGTTTTCGTGGAAGACGCCGGCGTCGTTGCCGCTGCTCCCGTTGCCGCACCCGTGGCTGCACCCGTGGCTGCTCCTGCTCCCGCGGCTGCTCCTGCTCCCGTTACCCCCGCTGCATCTGCCGCACCTGCTGCTCCCGCGGCAGCACCTGCCGATGCGGAACCCGTAAAGGCTCCCATGCCCGGCAATATTATGAAGGTCAACGTGAAGGTTGGGGATGCTGTAAAGAAGGGTGACACCCTGTGCGTTTTGGAAGCCATGAAGATGGAGAATGATATTAAGGCCGGCAAAGACGGTACCGTTGCCGCCGTTCACGTCAATCAGGGTGCTACTGTTAATACCGGAGATCTGCTGGTTTCTCTTTCCTGATTTTTTTGGCAAAATCTTAGGAAAGGATTGATTTTATGACGGAAATCATCGAAGTCCTGAAAGGCTTTGCCCTGGAGTCGGGGGTTGCTCAGTTTTTTGTAGAAGGCGGATGGAAAAGTCTGGTGATGATCGCCATTTCCTGCGTTTTGATCTATCTTGCCATTGCCCGGAAATTTGAGCCTCTTCTGTTGCTCCCCATTGCGTTCGGGATGCTTTTGACCAATCTGCCCATCTCCGGGCTGATGCACATGGATTATTTTGAGGGCGGTGCCGTGGATATGGGCAAAATCATTGCCCACGGCGGTTTGTTTGACTGGCTGTATTTGGGAGTGAAGTTCGGCATCTATCCCCCCTTGATTTTCTTGGGCGTGGGTGCCATGACCGACTTTACCCCGCTGATTGCCAATCCCAAGAGTATACTTTTGGGGGCCGCCGCACAAGTGGGAATTTTTGCCACCTTTATTATTGCCATTTGTCTTGGATTTACGCCGGCGGAGGCTTCTTCCATTGGGATTATCGGCGGTGCCGATGGTCCTACGGCCATCCTGGTCACTAAGACCTTGGCCCCCCATCTGTTGGGTGCCATCGCTGTTGCGGCCTACTCCTATATGGCCCTCGTTCCCATTATCCAACCTCCCATTATGAAGGCCCTGACCACCAAGAAGGAACGGATGGTTCGTATGGATAATCTCCGTCCCGTCTCGAAGCTGGAGAAGATTCTCTTTCCCATTGTGGTGACCGTCGTGGTCATTCTGATCATTCCCGATTCCGCTTCGCTGGTAGGGATGCTGATGCTGGGGAATCTTGCAAAGGAAAGCGGTGTGGTGGACCGGATCAGTAAGACTGCCCAAAACGAATTGATGAACATCATTACCATTTTCCTGGGCTTGACCGTAGGTGCCACCGCAAAGGCGGACAACTTTTTGAGTGAAAAAACCTTCCTGATCATCCTGATGGGACTGTTTGCCTTCTGCCTGGCGACCGCCGCAGGGGTTTTGTTCGGCAAGCTGATGTGCTGGGCTACCAAAGGAAAGGTCAACCCCCTGATCGGTGCCGCCGGCGTTTCCGCCGTTCCCATGGCTGCCCGGGTGGCCAATGTGGTGGGACAGAAGGAGGATCCTTCCAACTTCCTTCTGATGCACGCCATGGGGCCCAACGTAGCAGGGGTCATCGGATCCGCCGTTGCGGCCGGGGTATTCCTGAATATGTTCGGTGCTTAATCTGATAGAAAGGTAATTTAGATATGAGTCAAGTTAAAATTACGGAAACCATTCTCCGGGACGCCCATCAGTCTCTGGTTGCTACTCGTATGACCCTGGACGAGATGCTTCCCGCCCTGGAATTGTTGGACAACGCCGGATACAACGCGTTGGAGGCCTGGGGCGGTGCTACCTTCGATTCCTGCCTTCGGTTTTTGGATGAAGATCCCTGGCAGAGACTTCGCACTATCCGGGATCACGTAAAAAACACCAAATTGCAAATGCTTCTGCGGGGACAAAATCTGCTGGGGTATCGGAACTATTCCGACGACGTAGTGGAATATTTCGTTCAGAAATCCCTTGCCAACGGCATCGACGTGATCCGTATCTTCGATGCTCTCAACGACCCCCGGAATCTGAATACGGCCGTCAAGGCGGCGGTGAAGGAGGGCGGCCACGTTCAGGCGGCCTTCAGTTACACCCTTTCCCCTGTGCATAACACCGAATCCTTCGTCAAGTTTGCCAAGCAGCTGGAGGAAATGGGAGCATCGTCCATTTGTGTCAAGGACATGGCCGGTCTGCTGATCCCCTATACCACCTACGAGCTGATTAAGGCCCTGAAGGAGAACGTTAAGATTCCCATCGAGCTTCACACCCACTACACCACCGGCATGGCGTCGATGGTGTTGATGAAGGCCGTGGAGGCGGGGGTGGATATTATCGACACTGCCCTTTCCCCCTTGTCTATGGGCACCTCTCAGCCTTCTACCGAGGTGATGGTGGCCGCCCTTCAGGGGACTCAATACGATACCGGCCTGGACCTGAACGTGCTCAACGAGGCGGCAAAGGTCTTTGCTCCCCTCCGAGAGAAATACCTCAAAAGCGGGCTTCTCAATCCCAAGGTCATGGGGGTTGACGTCAACGGCCTTTTGTATCAGGTCCCCGGCGGAATGTTGTCCAACCTGGTCTCCCAGTTGAAGCAAATGGGACAGGAAGACAAATATCAGGCCGTTCTCGAGGAGGTTCCCCGGGTCCGTGCCGACGCCGGATACCCGCCCCTGGTGACTCCCACCTCCCAGATCGTGGGGACCCAGGCGGTGTTCAACGTGATCTTCGGCCGTTATCAGAACGTTTCCAAGGAATTCCGCGGCCTGGTCAAGGGAGAATACGGCAAAACTCCCGTGGAAATCGACCCCCAATTCCGCAAGCAGATTTTGGGCGACGAAGAGCCCATCACCTGCCGTCCCGCGGATCTGATCGCCCCCGAATTGGAAACTCTGAGAGAAAAGGTGAAGCAATACGAAGAGCAGCCGGAGGACGT
The DNA here is from genome assembly GCA_045635765.1 of Eubacteriales bacterium. Lineage (GTDB taxonomy): Bacteria > Bacillota > Clostridia > Oscillospirales > UBA644 > RGIG995. Next base: position 14,882 of record JAZTWH010000026.1, read on the forward strand.
CCTTTCCTACGCTCTGTTTGAACAGGTTGCCACCAAGTTCTTCCAGAACCGGCAGGCGAAAAAGTACGGCGTTGACTCCGTTCACGGGGCCGACGGCGTCCATCCCGTTTGAGTTGAAACAGTTTATACCGGACTCGATTTGGGTCCGGTATTTTTGTATACAGAAAACTACGCAATAGTCGCTTGGTTTTCTGTAATACGCTATGCGGGGGATCAATATTTTCTTGACAAAAACGGGGAATTATGGTAAAATAAAAGAACAATAAAATTTCATTGAATCCCGGAAAGGGGGAACCCCATGCCACCGACCCATTATGAACATAAAAAAGTGGCTCCGCCCAAGAATTTAAAAGACCTGTTTCGGTACCTGAAAGAATTGTTCGGGGGATTTTTCACCCGGTTTTTTTACATAGTTTCTTTGGTGTGGTCCTCGGGAAAATGGATTCTCTTTTTGCTGTCCTTCGTAGCCCTGTTTCAGGGGGTTGCACCCATTGTCAATTCCTTAATCTCCAAAAATATGCTGAATGAGCTGCAGATCTCCGCATCCCGGGGGCAAGCCTCCGTTTCGGACTTCTGGACCTCTCCCGTATTTTATTTTTTGCTCCTGTTTTTCTTCTTCCGCTTCCTGCAACAGGCGGTGGGCAGTCTGAACAGTGCCATGAATCATATCGCCGGAGAAAAGGTGGTCCAGCAGGTCAAACTGCGGATCATGAACAAATCCAAGCAACTGGATTTGGCATCCTTCGACGACCCCGTGTTTTACGAACGGATGGAGAACGCCAATCGGGAGGCGGGGCATCGGCCCTTAAGTATTTTGTCTAATACTTTTGGCATTGTCAGCACGGTGATTGAATTGGTATCCTACCTGATCATTCTTTTCTCCGTTCCCGGGATGTGGTACGTCGCTCCGGTAATCGTGTTGCTTTCCGTTCCCTCCGCCGTCATCAATTATGTCTATCGGAAAAAGGTGTTTCAATATTACCGTTGGCGTTCCAAGGATCGGCGGCAGATGAATTATTATGCCGATCTGTTGGTGGACAAGGATAAGGTAAAGGAGGTCCGCTTGTTCGGGCTTGCGGATAAGTTTATTTCCCGATATACCGCAGTGTTTTCTAATTATTTCAAAGGATTTCGCCGATTAATCCTAAGCGAAAATTGGTTTCATATCGGGGTGGGAGCTCTGATCGTGGCCGTCAACTTCTTTTTCTACGCACAGATTGCCGTGAAGGTATTTACAGGGCAGATCATGATTGGGGATTATACCCTCTACACCACCGCCATCTTGGCCGTTTCCGGGGCGATTTCCTCGCTGATCAACGAATCCGCGGCGATTTATGAGGGGACGCTGTTTATTGACAACCTCATCGCTTTTATGAACGAGCCTCACTCCATTCGTCCCCGCACCGATACTCCCGTTTCCGTACCGCGGGGATGCGGACATCGGATCGAATTCTGCCACGTGTCCTTTTCTTATCCCGGCACCGAACGTAAGGTTTTGGACGATCTGAATTTTGTCCTGGAGCCGGGGAAGACCATGGTCCTCGTGGGGCTGAACGGAGCTGGAAAGACCACCCTGATCAAGCTCCTTACCCGCCTTTACGACCCCACGGAAGGCCAGATTCTTTTGGACGGTGTGGACCTGAGAGATTACGACGTGGACCAGCTGTACCGTATGTTCGGCATTATTTTCCAGGATTTTGGGAAATATGCGGAAACGGTGGCAGAAAACGTACGATTCGGGGATCTTCACCGCAGGGCAGACCGGGACGCCGTGGAGGATGCGGTTTCTCAGGCCGCCGCTAAGGAGTTTGTGGACGCCCTGCCTCACGGAATGGATACACCCCTGATGCGAATTTTTGAGAAGGACGGCGTCGAGCTTTCCATTGGACAATGGCAAAAGCTGTCCATTGCCCGGGCCTTTTATTCCGATTCCGATGTGCTGATCTTAGACGAACCCACCGCCTCCCTCGACCCCTTGGCGGAGCAGGAGATTTTCTCTCAATTCGATCAGCTTCGAAAGGATAAGACAACCATCTTCGTCTCCCACCGTCTGTCCAGTGCCACTACGGCAGATACGGTTCTCGTACTGGAAAACGGTCGGGTAGAAGAAATGGGACCCCACGACCAACTCATGGCTCAAAAGGGAAAGTATTACCACCTTTTCACCACCCAGGCAGAACGCTATCTTTCGGAAGCCGCAAAAGAACCCCAGCAATAACGAATCCCCTCCTCCCCCTCCCGCTTGCGGGAAGGGGAGGTTTTTTATGGCAACTAATTTTGGAAAAAATTTAAGGTTGACAATACGAACGAAATGTGATATAATTACAAATACGACACATCTTAATATTTTACGCCATATAGTGCATTTTACTTTGGTAAAAATGCATCCTCTGTTTCCGCACCTTATGGCGAAACGATGTGTCGCAGCATTCGAGGCTATGCATTTTTCAGTGCGTAGTTTCGGCTACGCACTTTTTTATGGGTTCAAATGGGGTGGATGCGATATGATCGTATATGATGACGCATACGTGCAGGACTGTATGATGAGGTCTATGCCCTTTGCCAATCTCTCGATGCGATGGGGAAATGGAAAAAATCGGGGGAGAATTTTTCGTCTTTGACCGATCTTTTTTGTTACGATACGTCGGTGCTGTCCGAATGTTTCCACCCAGAGGCAAAGAAAAAATCCCGCCTTTCTGTCCCCATGGTTTTTTTTGCGTTAACGGAATTGGATTTGGATGACCCCTTCCGAAAACACGTGCAGACCCGGTTGTTTCACTATTTTGAGATGAGGGGGATGCAGTTGTTGTTGTCTCGGGATCTCAGTATCAATTTTACAAAAATTTATTTGGACTATATTGAGGAAATGAAAAACTTTTTCGGTTGATAAAAGAAAGCCACGGGGAAGTCCCGTGGCTTTCTGCAAAAGGAACCGGTTCGGGGACTCCGAATCGGTTCCTTTTCGTTATAGATTCATGGATTGTTTTGCGGCGGACAAAAGGCGGCGGATGGGCAGCTTTTGGGGGCATTGCTTTTCGCATTTTCCGCAACCGATGCAATCGGCCGGGGTGGGGTGGTCCTTGGCTAATGCCGTTCCGTACTGCCCTTGGTTGTAGGCGTCAAACCACTGGGGGATGGGGATTTGTTTGGGACAGTCGGCGATGCAGTATTCGCAACCGGTGCAGGAAACCGCCACCGATTTGTTGATGATATCCGCACAACGGAACAGAAGGGTGGTTTCGTCTTCGGTGAGGGGCGAAATTTTATTGAAAAACTCCGTATTTTCCTCCAATTGATTGCAATCCGACATCCCGCTTAACACCATAATGACGCCGGGGAGTGTGGCGGCGAATTGCAAGGCCCATTGGGCGGGGGATTTGTCCGGGTTTGCGGCTCGCAACAAGGCTTCCGCTTCCGGCGGAATATTGGCCAGGGCCCCACCCTTGACCGGTTCCATAATGATAATATCTTTCCCGTGCTTCCGGGCAACCTCGTAGCACAACCGGGATTGGACGGTGGGAGATTCCCAGTCCAGATAATTGATCTGCAGCTGCACGAATTCTACCTCGGGATGCTCCGTCAGGATTCGATCTAGGACCTCGGCGGAATCGTGGAAGGAAAAGCCGAATTTCCGCACCTTACCCTCGGCCTTTTTTTTGCATGACGAAGTCAAAGGCCCCCAGTCTCGTTGCGATCTCGTAAAGGGGGGTGCTGAGGCAGTGGAGCAAATAATAATCAAAGTACTCTACGCCGCACTTTTCTCGTTGCTCGTTGAAAATTCGCTCCATATCTTCGGCGGTTTCCAGCTTCATGGTGGGTAATTTGGTGGCCAGAAGATAGAAATCCCGGGGAATCCGGCTGGTCAGAACGGACTTGACCGCCCGTTCGCTTTCGTTGTTATGATACATATAAGCCGTATCAAAATAAGTATAGCCCCGGTCCAAAAATCGGTCGGTCATCTCCCGAAACCCGTTCAGATCAATGGATTCCGGGCGTTCGGGGTCGGTTTTGGGGAGCCGCATCAGGCCGAATCCAAGCTTTTTCATCATATCCATCTCCGTTTATTCTTCCGCAAGAAATATTTTTTCTCCGTATTTTTTGGTGGTCAGAATGGCGGCCTTGTTGATGTCGCCGCATCCCAAGGTAATGAACAGATCCCCCGGCCGGGCCAATTCCTTGATCCGATCGGCAATGTGCTCGAAATCCCTCATAAGCTCTGCGTTGTCCAGTCGGGCCACCACGTCTTCGGCGTAAATATTGTAATCGTCGTTGGTCTCCCGGGCGGGATAAATGGGGGGGATCAGCACCTTATCGACGGTGGAAAGAACCTCCACAAACTCATCCATCAGCATTTTCGTCCGGGAAAAGGTGTGGGGCTGATGAATTGCGATGATCCGCTGAAAGCCCAGGTCCCGTGCGGTTTTGAAGGTCACCCGATAGGCATCGGGGTGGTGTCCGTAATCATCGGCAATGACGGCACCGTTGATGGTGCAATGGTATTCAAAGCGTCGTCCGGCCCCGTTGTAGGTTCCCAGGCCCTGGACGATTTCCTTTTTGGAAAGACCCAAAACGTGCCCCGCCGCGGCGGAGGCCAGGGCGTTCAGGACGTTATGCCGTCCCGGAACGGACAATTTTACCGAACCGAAAAATTCCTTCTTTTCGTCGTTTTCGGGGTGATAATACAGGTCAAAGGCAGGAAGACCTTGGTTCAGGGTAATGTTTTCGGCCCGGAAGTGACCGCTGTTTAAGCCGAACAAAAGGACGTTGCCGGTGTAACCCTCCAGAACCCGTTTCACGTTTTCGTCTTCTGCGTTGGTGACTAAGGTTCCTCCCGGCTTAAGATTGCTCAGGTAATTTCGGAAGGCAAGGATCACGTTGTCCAGGGTCTTGAAATATTCCATGTGGTCTTCGGCTATATTCAAAATAATGGAAACGTTGGAACGGAAGAACCGAAAGGATTCTTTAAATTCACAGCTTTCAAAGACGCACAGATCTTCTTTTTCGCTGAGACGGTAGGAGGCCCCGATCAGGTTCATGTGCCCTCCGATGATGGCGGCGGGGTCTTTTCCGGCGGAGAGAAGCAGTGCCGTGACCATGGACGAGGTGGTGGTTTTGCCGTGGGTTCCGGCAATTCCTACGGTGGTGTCGTAGCCGTCTAAGATCTCGCCCAAGAATTCTGCCCGGCGGTAAAGGGGGATGCACCGTTGTTCTGCCCGGAGCCGTTCCGGGTTTTCGGGGGAAATGGCGTCGGTCATAATTACGGCGTCGGGAGATTCTTGATCAATGTTTTCGGAGACCTGCCCAATCCGAACGGAGATCCCCAGGGCTTTCAGCTGCTCCGTTGCCTTGCTTGACTGCATATCCGAACCCGAAACGGTATAACCCCGTCGCAATGCAATCTGGGCAAGGGAACTCATGGAAGATCCCCCAATGCCCATAAAATGCAGTTTTTTTGCGGTTTGAAGGGTAGTTTTGATGTTGCTCATTGGTTTAAAACTCCCATAAAATTATTTTTTTGCTCCCAAGGGACGCTCCTCCACCGGACCGGTGTATCCGGTGAGCATCGTCTGGCAGTCTTTCATGACGAACCACGCCGCGGCGACGGCCAACAGAGACAGGGGATAGCAGATCCAATGCCAGGAGAAGGGGAGAAGAATAAAGGTTGCTCCAATATGGCAAAGTCCCGAAATTCCGCACAGGACCATACCGATCTTGCAGACGGTACAATGCAGTTTATGCTGATTTGTTTGCTCCCAATACCCCAACATGGCGAACAAGAGCCATCCCAGAAGGAAAACCGCAACGAAGAGCACCAGGTCGCCGAAAGAAGCCATCACGTAGGTCAGGCCGTCTAAGACCCAATGGATAAAAACCAGGTCCCCGTCCAAAACGTCCCCGAAGAAAACCTTGATTTGCCCCAGGAAAAACAAAAAGGAAACCAGAGTCATGACGGAAACGGCCGCGTACAGTCCGTTCATCCGCTTGCTGAACCGGCGTTTTTCCAGGGTAAACCAAAGGATAAGATACCCGATAAAATCCGGTAAAATATCGACCCAAAGGATGTTGCCGTCGACTTTGTAGGTCATAGGGAAGGAAAGAACGGCCAGAATCAGGCCAAATAGCATCAAATTCATAAGTATCTCCTTACTGTTCCAGCCCCATGAGCTCCAGGGCCTGTTTTGCGGCCGCCTGCTCCGCCGTCTTTTTCGACCGTCCCCGGCCCTCGGAAATGCGGTTGCTGTTTAAGTACAGGTGGCAGACGAAGGTTTTTTCGTGCTCCGGGCCGAAATTGTCCGCGATGACGTATTTCAATACTTCTCCGGGATTTTTTTGAATTACTTCCTGCAGTACGGTCTTATAATCGTGCTGGCGGAAGTTCTCGCCTCCCCGAATCAGAAAGGGAAGAATGAAATTCCGAGCATGTTCATAGCCGCCGTCCAAATAGATGGCACCCAAGATCGCCTCTACAGCATCACAGAGGATGGAATTACGGTGTTCCGCCCCGGCCTGTTTTTCTCCCTTCCCCAACAAAAGGCTTTCCCCCAGGTTCAGTTCCCTGGCATAGGTGGAAAGGGCTTCCTCGCAGACCAGAAGGGCCTTGGTTTTGGTCAGATCTCCTTCATCCCCGGTCCGGGTATGATAAAGGTGATCGGAGCAGATAAGGGATAACACGGAGTCTCCCAAAAATTCCAGGCGTTCGTTACATTCCTCCGCATCCCGATGCTCGTTGAGATAGGAGGAATGGGTCAACGCCTTGCGTAACAGAGTCTTATCCTTAAAAACGTAACCGATCTTTTTTTCGGTTTGGGCAAACAGCTCAGTCATTGCGGTGTCCCTCGATATATGCGATCAGATCCCCGACGGTCACGATTTTTGCCCCCGCTTCCGGGTCTACAAAGACGTCAAATTCCTCTTCCACCGCCATAAAGACCTCCGTCATGTCCAATTCGTCGGCATAAAGATCTTCGTCAAATTTTACGGCGGGAGAAATTTCTTCTTCCTCTGCGGAAAAAATATCGGCTAAGATGGGCTTCAGAATATTCAGGGTCTGAATCATAATTCCTCTCACTTTCCCTCTTGATTGGCTTCGTATTGTGCTTTTAATTGCTGGGTAATGGTTTGAACAGCACCGGATTTTGCAAAGTTCGCGGCTTGGCGAATGGCGTTCTTGAAGGCCTTGGCGTTGGAGCTTCCGTGGGCTTTGACCACCGGCTTGCAGACCCCCAAAAGGACGGCTCCTCCTTCTTCGGTGTAATCCAGCTTCCGCTTCATGACCCGCAATTGGGGCTTCAGAAGGGCGGCCAGAAGTTTGGAGAAAAAGGTCGCGGTGAGGGCATCCTTCATAATGCTCATCATAAACATGGCGGTTCCTTCCACCGTCTTCAGCAGGATGTTCCCTGCAAAGCCGTCGGCCACTACCACGTCGCAGTTTCCGTCAAAAATGCCTCGGCCTTCTACATTCCCGATAAATTCAAAGGCGTTGTTTTCCTTCAGCAGAGCATGGGCCTTTTGATACAGCTCCGGCCCTTTACATTCCTCCGTGCCGTTGTTCAGCAGTCCCACCTTTGGCTGGTCGCAGAAGCCTGCATTTTTCATATATAGCGCACCCATGGTGCCGAATTGGTCCAGATATTCGGGGGTGCAAACCTCGTTGGCTCCGCTGTCAATCAGCATGAAATGTCCGGTTTTGGAAGGAAACACGGGAGCAAATGCCGCCCGCTTCACGTTAGGGATCCGTTTGACGATCAAGGTTCCTCCCGCAAGAATGGCTCCGGAATTCCCCGCGGAGACGAAGGCGTCCCCTTCGCCCGCTTTCAAAAGATCGAAGGCCAGGCCCATGGAAGAATTCCGCTTCGCCTTCAAAACACAGCCCGCATCGTCCTCCATGGTGATCACTTCCTCCGCATTGCGGAATTCCATATTATGATCGTCGATGTCGTGCTCGGTCATGATCTTTTTGAGCATGGCTTCGGGACCTGTGACGATGATTTTCACGCCCAGCTCTTCCACGGCCATAGCACAGCCTTTCAGAATCTGCAGAGGGGCGTTATCGCCGCCCATGCCGTCTACGATGATGGTCATAGTGTATACCTTCCTTCCCAAAATTATCCGCAAATCTCAGGGGCTTCCTCTTTTTCTGCGGAGAGGTTTGTGATATTATGTTTCTTGCAAAAGGCGTCAAGGGTCTCCAAGGCCCGTTGGGACAAAAGGCCCTTGCGGTCTTTCTTTTTGACTTTTCCCTCCAACGGGGGGAGCAGTCCGAAGTTTACATTCATAGGCTGGAATTCCGTGACGGAGGGATCCGACACGTAATGGGCTAAGGCACCAATGGCCGTTTCCCGCGGGAATTCCAAAGCGTCCCCCAGAAGGGCGTTCAGCCCTGCAACAAAGCCGGAGGAAGCGGATTCAATATATCCTTCCACGCCCGTTATCTGTCCTGCAAAGTACAGGTTTTCCCGGTTTCGCACCCGGTAGGTGGGGGTGAGCAGTTGGGGGGAATTTAAAAAAGTATTTCGGTGCATAACTCCGTATCGGACGAATTCCGCCTGTTCCAAGCCGGGGATCATTCGGAATACCCGGCGTTGCTCCGGCCAGGTCAGATGGGTCTGAAATCCTACCATGTTGTACAGAGAGGATGCTCCGTTGTCCTTGCGTAGCTGTACCACGGCCTTGGGGAGTTTCCCCGTATGGGGGTCGATCAATCCCACGGGCTTCAGGGGTCCGAATAACAGAGTTTCATACCCCCGGTAGGCCATGACTTCCACGGGCATACAGCCTTCAAAAACCTTGTTGTTTTCAAATCCGTGGAGATGGGCGGTCTCAGCGGAGATCAGGGCCCGATAAAAGGCGTCGTATTCTTCCTCGGACATGGGACAGTTGACGTAGTCGGGGGTCCCTTTGTCATATCGGGAAGCAAGATACGCCTTGGACATATCAATGCTTTCCGCCGTGACGATGGGTGCCGCCGCATCAAAAAAGGAAAGACCCGCTCCGAATTGCCGGGCGATTTCTTCCGCCAGAGGGTCGGATGCCAAGGGGCCGGCAGCAATGACGGTCGGCTCGTCAAATTCCAGGGTGCAAACCTCTTCTTCCACCACGGTAATGTTGGGGTGGTTTCGGATTTTTTTGGTAACGTATTCGCAAAAGGCCTCCCGGTCCACGGCCAAAGCACCCCCTGCCGGGACTCTGGTGGCCACGGCGGCCTCCATTACGATGGACCCCATGCGGAGCAGCTCTTCTTTGAGCAGTCCGATGGCGTTCTGCAACCCCTCTGCCCGCAAAGAGTTGGAGCAGACCAGCTCACAAAAGGAGTCCGACGTATGGGCCGGGGACTTTTTTAGGGGCTTCATTTCGTATAGGGTTACCTTTGCCCCCCGTTGGGCACATTGCCAGGCCGCCTCGCAGCCCGCAAGGCCTGCTCCTACAACGGTCACGGAGTGGCTCATTGGGGCTCCTTCATTCTGCGTTGCACGTTGCAGTGCGGCGTCGCAGCCCGCAAGGCCTGCTCCCACAACGGTCACGGAGTGGCTCATTGGGACTCCTTCTCCCCGTTGTCGTTTTTCTTGTAAGCCCGTTCGTATCCGCAGCCTTCGGTGACGCAGTTCAAGGTGCCGAAGTGACGGAAGAGGGTTTTTCCGCATTTGGGGCAGACCTCCGCCGTGGGAATATCCCAAGTGCGGAATCCGCAGGAAGCACCCTTTTCACAGGAATAGTACGTTTTTCCCTTTTGGGTCTTGCGTACCACCAAGGAGCTTCCGCAGAGGGGGCAGGTGCCGGGGGCTTTGGTGTAGACGGGTCTGGTGTTTTTACATTCGGGATAGCCGGGGCAGGCAAGGAATCGGCCGAAGCGGCTGACCTTGTAGACCATTTTACGGCCGCACAGCTCGCAGACCTCGTCGCATTCTTCCACGGGTGTTTCTACCTTGCGGCGTTCCGTGTTACTTTCTGCCTTTTCTAGGGCGGCGGCAAAATCTCCGTAGAAATTCTGCATGACCTCCACCAGCGTCTTTTTGCCTTCTTCTACGCTGTCAAGCTGTTTTTCCATCTCTGCGGTGAAGGCGGAGTCCACGATATTGTTGAAGTTCTCGATCATCAGATCGGTGGTTACGATTCCCAGATTGGTGGGCTTGAGGGATTTTCCTTCCCGTTCCACGTAGTCCCGTTCAATGATGGTTCCCACGATGGGAGCAAAGGTGGAAGGACGGCCGATGCCGTTTTCTTCCAAAGTCTTGATCAGGGACGCTTCGGTATAGCGGGAGGGAGGAAGGGTGAATTTCTGCTCCGACACGAGCTCCTTGAAATCCAGGGGATCCCCCTCTTTCACGTCGGGGAAGGCCGAAGATTGTTCCGGGTCGTCGGAATAGTGATACAAACGGCTGTAGCCGTCAAAGACTTTTTTGGTATCAGAAGCCCGGAACAGGTACCCGGCGGCTTCGATCTCAATGCTTCTCACGTGCTGAACCACGGAGGCCATCTGACTGGCGGTGAACCGTTCCCAGATCATCTTGTACAACCGATATTGATCGTGAGAAAGGCTTCCTTTTACGACCTCGGGGGTCAGATTGATGTCCGTGGGACGGATGGCTTCGTGGGCATCCTGGGCACCCTGCCGGGACTTGAAGACCCGGGGCGTTTTGGGATAATACGCCTCTCCGTAGGTGTTCAGAATATATTCCTTGGCGGCGGCCTTCGCTTCATCGGAAATCCGCAGAGAGTCGGTTCTCATATAGGTAATAAGACCGACGGGGCCATGGCCGACCACGTCAATACCTTCGTACAGGGTCTGGGCCACGGACATGGTCTTTTGGGGATGCATATTCAGATGAACGGAGGCTTCCTGCTGGAGGGCGGAGGTGGTGAAGGGAGGTGCGGGGTTTTTGTGCTTTTCCTGTTCCTTCAAGGAACGGACGGTGTAGTCCTTTCCTTCCAATTCTGCCCGAATCGCTTCATTTTCCGCGGCAGACGAAACGGTGATCTTCCCTCCATCGTTTCCAAAGAATCTGGCGGAATATTCCTTTTTGCCATTTCGGAAATGGGCGTCCAGATTCCAATACTCCTGAGGAACGAAGGCTTCGATCTCCCGTTCCCGGTCCACCACCCAACGGGTGGCAACCGATTGGACCCGGCCGGCGGAAAGTCCGTATTTCACCTTGTGCCACAGGAAGGGAGACAGCTTATATCCCACGATCCGGTCCAAAACCCGGCGGGTCTGCTGGGAGGAAACCAAATTCTGATCAATGGCCCGGGGCTTTTGCATCCCCTCGGTGACTGCCTTTCGGGTGATTTCGTTAAAGGTCACCCGATTTTCGGCTCCTTCCTCCAATTCCAGCATCTGAGCCAAATGCCACGCAATGGCTTCTCCTTCCCGGTCAGGGTCCGTTGCCAGATAGACGGCCTTGCTGTTTTTCGCAGCGGCCTTCAGCTCCTTGAGAAGGGCGGCCTTCCCGTCCTTGCGGGGGACGATATACTCGGGCGTAAAGCCGTTTTCAATATCGACGCCCAAGCGAGAGGCAGGCAGGTCCCGGATGTGCCCCTTGGAGGACAGCACCTCGTACTTGCTTCCCAGATACTTTTTAATGGTTTTCGCCTTGGACGGGGATTCCACGATCAAAAGATTTTTGGTAGGATGGGGAGCCTTTTTGCTCCCGGCCTTTTTCTTCGCTGCAGGCTTTTTCGCTGCAGGCTTCTTTGCCGCAGGCTTTTTCGCCGTCGTTTTCTTTGCTGCAGATTTCGTTTCCGCAGACGTCTTCTGTGCGTCCTTTGCGGTGTTGTCGGTGGTTTTCGTTGCCATCGTAGTTCTCCTTTTTTGTTTGGGTAATTTTGCAATTATTTCCGGCGGAACGTGAATCCCAAAAAGGGATGCGGTCTGCCCGGAAAGCTCCGGTGCTTGCAGGAGCGGGAATTATCGGGAAATAGATCGTCCCGTCCGCGGAGAAGTTCGTCCGCAAACAAGACACGTTTGGAAAAACTTAACAACCAAATATTTCTTCCGGGGAGCCGGTCGGAGGAGCCCCCGGGCCCGTCGTTGATTTGGGCTTCGGCCTCAACGGTTCCGCCCCATTGTCCGGCTTAGTCTCGTTGACAGGGGATGTCCCGTTGTTCGGCCCAGTCCCGTTGCTCGGCTTAGTCCCGTTGTCCGGTTTAGTTCCGTTGCTCGGGTTCGTCCCGTTGACAGGGTGCGTTCCGTTGCTCGGGTTCGACCCGTTGCTCGGGTGCGTTCCCCCGGGGGGCTGCCTTTTTCGGGATGAGGGGGATTTTGGGGATTGAGAGGTTTCCCGGTAGACCGGCTCGTACCGCACGGTGATGGGATTGATCCGGTCTGCGAAGCGGGGGAGAAATTCGTTAAATATATCATCAGGCTCGGTGCAAAAAACCGCACCTTGCTTAATGAGCTGATTGGTTCCGACATTGATTCGGTCGGTGGGGGCTGCGGGAATGGCAAAAAGCAGTCGGTTTTGTTCTATGGCATGGCGGGCGGTGTTCATGGATCCGCTTTTTTGAGGACACTCCACCACCAATACGCCTTCGGAGAGCCCGGAAATGATCCGGTTCCGCCGGGGAAAATTGGATCCTAAGGGAGGGGTTGAGGGAAGATATTCCGAAATCAGGCCCCCGTGTTCCCGCAACAAATTGTAAAGAGTCTGATTGTTCTTTGGATAAAGAATGTCAACTCCGCAGCCCAAAACGGCAAAGGAGGCCTTCCCTTTGATCAAGGATCCCTTGTGGGCGTAGGTATCAATGCCGTCGGCCATCCCGCTGATGATCTGAAAACCGGAGAGGGCCAAGGAACAAGCGAAGGATGCGGCCATGGCGGCGGCGTTGGGACTGCATTTCCGGGTCCCGACCACTCCAATGGCCGGCTTTTCCGGATCGGGGAGATGCCCCAGAACAAATAAGGCGGGAGGCGGATCGTCGATCTCCCGAAGGAGGGGAGGATAGTCGGGATCGTAATAGCAAATCACGTCGATTCCCTTTTTTCGGCAATCGTCCAGCACCCGTTGGGCCGGCCGGAGATCTTTGTTCAGGAAGGGCCGAGAATCGGCCTCTCCCAAATGGGGAATCAGCTCCGCCTTCGTGGCGTGATAGGCTTCCTTCCCATTCATCACCCGGATGAGTCGGTAGGTCTTTGCCGTTCCCTGTTTCCCTGCAAGGAGAAGCCACAGGGTATACAAAGCTTGGTCGGTCATGGGCTCTCCTTTCATAAATTTCTTTGGTCAGGTTGTCGTAGGGGTGGTGCCAAAGTTACGTCAGTCAGACCACCGTGGGGTTGGTGTAAAATGGTTACGTTAGCCGAGCCACCGTGGGGGTTGGTGTAAAATGGTTACGTTAGCCGGGCCGCCGTAGGGGTGGTGCCAAAGTTACATTAGTCGGGCCGCCGTAGGGGTGGCTTTGATCGTTGCTTCCCGTTACTTTAAGAGATAAATCATAATGGAGGCGGCGGAGGCAGCGTTGAGGGAATTGATAGGGTTTTCCATGGGGATGTATACCCGTTGGTGGGCGGTCTCCAGGAGGGTCGGGGAGATCCCCTTCCCCTCGCTGCCGATGATTACGGCTCGTTTTTTATTGAAAATCCCTTGTTCCGGCGGGACGGCAGACGGATCTAAGGCCGTTGCGAGAACCGAAAATCCGTCCTTTTTCAGTTGGGATACGGTGGCGGCCAGGTCGGTGGATTGTTCGATATGGCAGGTGCGAAAGGCTCCGGCGGTGGACATGAGGGTTTTTGCGGACCACGGATTGGCACAGTCGGGGGAAAGAATTACGCCGAAGCCGAAGGCATAGGCCGTCCGAATAATGGTTCCCACGTTTCCGGGGTCTTGCACTCCGTCAAGAAGCACCAGCTTCTCCGGCCGTTCCGTATCCTGCCGGGTTACGGTGCAGGCAATGGTTTGATTCGACACGGCGGTGCAGATCTTTTTCATGGCCTGGGGGGAGAGAAGGTAGACGGGGGTGGATTGGGGGAGCGTAGAAAGAAACCTTTCGTGCTTTTTTGGCTCCGTGGTAAAGGCCTCTTTGACGCAATGGGGAGGTAATTCCTCCACAAAACGGGTTCCCTCAATAAAAAACCGTTCCCGCAGGGGATGACTGCGGACCTTTGCGATTTCTTTCAGGTAAGGATTTGCGGCAGAGGTAATTTCCTTCAAAATCATTTGGGCATCCTCGCAATATTTTCAGACATCCCGATGACCATGATTGCGTCGTTTTCGCCGAAGGGACGGTCGGGGTGGAGGTTGGTGTCCAGAAAGTCCGACCCGTTCTTGCGAACGCCGATGACGTTGACGCCGCAATGGACCCGGATGTTCAGTTCCCGGAGAGATTTTCCCACCCAGGAGGATGGAATATTCACTTCTGCAATGGATTGATCTCCGCCTAAGGGGATGAAGTCCAGCAGGTCTGCGGAAAATTTTCGTGCAATTCGGTCTCCCATATCTATTTCGGGGCAAACGACATAGTCGGCACCGATCCGGCGGAGCAGTCGGGAATGTTTTTCATCGTAGGATTGGCAGATTACGTGCTTGGCCCCCAATTCCTTTACCAGCGTGGTGACCAGAGCACTGGACTGAATGTCCTCGGCGATGGCCACGATGACGTGATCGTAATCAGGGATGTCCAGGGCCTGCAGGGTTTCCTCGTCCAGACAGTCTCCCTGACGGGCGTCTACCTCCCCGGAAATTCGGTCGACCTTTTCCAGATCGATGTCGATGACCAGGACCTCTTCTCCCAATCGGACCAATTCCCGGGCCGTTTCCCGTCCGAATTGGCTCAATCCGATGATTAAAAACGAGTGCATAATTTCAACTCCTTATCCGATCAGAATATTGCCCTGAGGATATCGCAGGGTGTTTTTCCGCTTGCGTCGGTCGGTGAGAAGTGCGTAGGAAATGGTCAACATTCCCACCCTTCCCGAAAACATCAGAAGCATCAAAAGAATTTTGGAAAAAGCCGTCAGGGTGGGGGTTACGGAAAGGGAAAGTCCCACCGTTGCAAAGGCTGAGGTACATTCGTACAACGCGGGCAAGAATCCCAAGTCCGCCTCCGCCACGTTCAGAGCAAAGGCACAGGCCAAAATGGCGAGGAAGGGAAAAAACACCAAGACAAAGGCCCGGTAAACCAAATCGGAGGAAAGACGTCGTTTGAGCAACACCGCGTCCTTTTGTCCCCGAAAGACCGAACGGAGAGCCGCCGCCAACACCGCCACGGTCGTTACCTTGACACCCCCGCCGGTAGAACCCGGGGAGGCTCCGATGAACATCAGCACCATGGTGAGAACCTGGCCCGCCTCCGTCATGGCCCCAAGGTTCACGGTGTTCATTCCCGCGGTCCGGGGGGATACCGATTGGAACAGGGAGGCCAAAATCTTTTCTTTCCAGGGCAAGTCCCCGAGGGTTTCCGGGTTGGCGAATTCCAGCAAAAAGATCAGCAGGGCCCCGAGGACGGTCAAAGCCCCGGAACCGATCAGGACGGTTTTGGAGAACAAGGTGAGCTGTTTCCAGCGGTGCTTGGTATATAAGTCTTCCCAAACCAGAAAGCCCATTCCTCCCAGGACGATCAATGTCATGACCGTCAGATTTACCGTCAGATCACCGGTGTAGGCGTTGAGGGAAGAAAAGGGGCTTTGCTGTCCCATTAAATCAAATCCGGCGTTGCAGAAGGCGGAAACGGAGATGAAAATTCCTCTCCAGATTCCTCCGGCCCATCCGTATTCCGGAATCAATCGCAGGGAAAGGATCAATGCACCGGCCCCTTCAAAGGCTGCGGTCCCCGCAAGAACGTGCTTTAAGGTGCGGGCGGCGGTCTTGTAATCCTCCGTATTCAGGGATTCGGCCATCTGCTTGCGATTGGAAAGGGAGGAATCCCCCCGAAGAAACAGGATCAACGCCGACCCCAGGGTCATAAATCCCAGCCCTCCGATCTGAATCATGCAAAGGATGACTCCTTGGCCGAAAAAGGACCAATGGGTCGCGGTGTCGTATACCACCAATCCCGTAATGCAGGTGGCGGAGGTGGCCGTGAAGAGGGAATTGAGGAAGGGGGTCGCCCTTCCGTCGGCCGAGGATACGGGGAGGGTGAGCAACAACGCCCCCGCAAGGATGATGAGGGAGAAGCCCAGGATCAAAAGTCGGTACAGGTTTATTTTCTTCCGCTTTTCTTTTACGGCAGGAATCCGTTTCACGCAGCCCGTCCCTCCTTTGGGCAAAATTAACTACTATATAATAGCACTAAAAATTGTTTCTGTCAAGTCCCTTGGGAAGACCAAAAAAAATCTTACGGGAATTTTACCTTTCCGCAACATTCTGTTTGAGAAAAATTTGCCGTTTTTTTCATTATCCCCCCGAATTCTGTCTCCTGTTCGGAGAAAAGTCACACATTTGCCGAAAAGAGTTGCGGAGTTTATGGTAGAATCTTTATGTGTGTGCGTATAGAATCTTTGGAGGGAGCACTATGGTAACGATAAAAGAAGTTAAGACGAAAGGGGATCTTCGTCGTTTCGTGGATTATCCCAATCAACTGTATCGAGATGTTCCTCAATTTGTTCCGCCTCTGCGTTCCGACGATTTGTCCGATTGGAACCGGAAGGAAAATCCCGCCTTTGAATATTGCGATGCAAAATGCTGGCTGGCCCTTCGAGAGGGAAAAATCGTGGGCCGCATCGGTGCCATTTTAAGTCGGAAAGCCAACGAAAAGTGGAACACCTCCCGGATGCGGTTTACGCAGGTGGATTTTATCGACGATCCCGAGGTCTCCGAGGCCCTGTTTTCCACCGTGGAGCAATACGCACGGTCGATGGGGTGCTCTCAGGTTCAGGGGCCCTTGGGCTTTACCGACATGGACCGGGAAGGAATGTTGGTGGAAGGCTTCGACCGCCGGAATATGTTTATTACGTATTATAACCACCCCTATTACAACGAGCATCTGACCCGCCTGGGGTACGAAAAGGACGTAGACTGGATCGAGTATCTGATTCAAGTCCCCGAGGAAGATTCTCCCCAGATCGAAAAGATCCGCAGAGTTGCCAAATACATTACCCGCCACGGACAGTATCGGGTGGTAAAACTGAAAAGCCGTCGGGAGTACGGTCCCTACATCGAAAAGGTATTTCAGTTGGTCAATCAGGCGTATTCCCATTTGTACGGGACCGTGGATCTGTCCGACTCGCAGATCCGGCGGTACGCCAAAAAATTTATCCCCATGATTTCCCCCGATTACATCTGCTTTGTGGAGGACGATAAGGGCGAGCTGGTGGCCTTCGGAATCTCTGCCCCCTCCCTGGCCGACGCGTTCAAAAAGAGCAACGGCAGACTGTTTCCTTTCGGTTGGGTGGGAGTTCTGAAAGCGTTGAATCAAAACGACGCGGCAGATCTGTTCCTCATCGCCGTCCGGCCCGATCTGCAAGGGAAGGGCGTAAATGCGGTGATTTTGAACCACATTTACAATCTTTACCGAAAGAACGGAATCCGGTGGGTGGAGACCGGCCCTCAGCTGGAGACCAATTCCAAAATTCTGGGCCAGTGGGAGATGTTCGACAAGCAGCAGCACAAACGCCGCAGATGTTACGTCAAAACTTTCTCGCCCGAAACCGTATCGGAGAAAACCCCCGAGCCGTCCCTTGTTTCCCAAGGTTGAAGCCGTTCCTTGTATCTCAAGAATAAAGCCGGCCCTCGTGCCCCAAGGATAAACTGTCCCTTGCGGCCCAAAGTTGAACTCGCCCCTTGATCTCAATGCTGAAATTATTCCTTATATCTCAAGGTTGAACGTCCCAAAAACAATTAAAAACAGAACGACCCGATTGCCGACACGAAATTTTGTGCCGGCAATTTTTTTGCCCTTTTTGAATTGTCCTGTTTATGGGATATAAATTGTGATATACTGTAATTACAAAAGGAGGATGAATATGGCCTTTGAAATTGTTTCGGCTCCGTTGCTGTCCCTGCCTGCGGAAGCGGTGGTCAACCGGGCAAACAGCGGATTGCAGTATGCTTCGGGACTGTGCGGAGAAATTTTTGACGCGGCGGGGAAACTTCCGCTGCAACGAGCCTGTGTAGCCATCGGTTCCTGTTCCGTGGGAAATGCGGTGGTGACCGCGGGCTTCGGATTAAAAGCAAAATATATTATCCACGCCGTTCCTCCCCGTTGGTGCGGCGGAAAGCACGGGGAGGACAAGCTTCTTTGGGATTGCTACACGTCAGCCCTCCGGCTGGCCTCCCGCCTCGGGGTCGGGTCCCTTGCCTTCCCCCTCTTGTCGGAAGGTCTTTGCGGGTACCCCGTCGATCGGGGTCTTGCGGTGGCAAAAAAAGCGATCCTCAGCTTCCCTGCTTCGGAAGACATGAAGGTGTATCTTTCCCTCCCCGGTCAATCCAAAAAAATGCCTCTGTCTCCAAGATCATAAATTTTTATCTGTCGCTTCCGTCGTAGGCCGGCAAATACGTTTCGGCTGACTCGCGGCCGTACTGCAGAAATATTTTTGCTTAAATACTGGAGATTTTACGTTGCAGAAAAAAAACTGCACCCGAAAGGTTCGTAGCCTTTGGGGTGCAGAGAATGGGTTGCGGCAGTTTTGTGTTACTTAATTTCGGAAATATCGTAGGGCGTAGTCTGATAGACGAAATAGTTCAGCCAGTTGGAATACAGCAGATTTGCATGGGAACGCCAACGGACGATGGGGGTCTTTTGGGGGTCGTCGTCGGGGAAATAATGCTTCGGGATGTTAGGATGGATTCCCGCATCCAGATCCCGGAGGTATTCGTTTTTCAGAGTTTCTCCGTCGTATTCCGAGTGACCCGTGATGAAGATCTGCTTTCCGTTGGGGGTGGTTACGGCGTAGACCCCGGCCTCGGGGGAGGACGCAAGGATCCGTAACGTGTCTACGGCTTCAATATCCTCTCTGCGAACGGTGGTGTTTCGGGAGTGAGGGACCCAGAATTTGTCGTCGAAGCCCCGCAGTAGAATGGATCGGGGGTAATCCTTGATATGCTCAAAAACCCCGGACATTTTTTCGGGAAGGGGGACCTTGTCGATGCCGTAATGATAGTACAGTCCGGCCTGGGCTCCCCAGCAGATATGGAAGGTGGAGGTCACGTTGGATTTGGACCACTCCATGATCTGACACAGCTCCTCCCAGTAATCCACTTCCTCAAAGGGAAGATTTTCCACGGGTGCCCCGGTAATCACCAGTCCGTCGAATTTTTGATGCTTTACGTCATCAAAGGTTTTGTAAAATTCGGCCAAATGGCTTGCGGACGTATTTTTGGACTGATGGGACTTGGTGTGGATCAGCTCCAGTTGCACCTGCAGGGGGGAGTTGCCCAAAAGACGGGAGATCTGGGTCTCGGTGGCGATCTTGGTGGGCATCAGATTCAAAAGCAGGATCTTGAGGGGACGAATATCCTGGGTGATGGCCCTCGTTTCGGTCATCACGAAAATATTCTCATTTTCCAGCGTTTTTACCGCCGGGAGTTTGTTGGGAATGCGAATGGGCATTTTCAACCTCCGAAAGGGTATTTTAGTCGATGGAATCCAGGGCTTGTGCCAGGTCGTCGATGAGATCCCGGGCATCCTCGATTCCGCAGGAATAACGGACCAGGTCGGGGGAGACTCCGGCGGCCAGCAATTGCTCGTCATTCATTTGACGGTGGGTGGCCGAGGCGGGATGCAGACAGCAGGTCCGGGCATCGGCCACGTGGGTCTCAATGGCGGCAATCTTCAGTTCTTTCATGAATTTTTCTGCTCCCTTGCGGCCTCCTTTGACTCCGAAGGAGACTACGCCGCAGGATCCGTTGGGAAGATATTGACGGCACAGATCGTAATCCTCGTCTCCGGGAAGACCGGGATATTTGACCCAGGATACTTTTTCATGATTCTGCAAAAATTCTGCAACGGCCTGCCCGTTTTCGCAATGGCGTTTCATCCGAACGTGGAGGCTTTCCAGTCCCAAATTGAGCAGATAGGCCGATTGAGGGGCGGGTGTGGCTCCCAAGTCCCGCATCATCTGGGCCGTAGCCTTGGTAATATAAGCTCCTCCTTTGCCGAAGCGTTCGGCATAGGTGATCCCGTGATAGCTTTCGTCGGGAGTGCAAAGACCGGGGAATTTCTCTGCCCGGGCCATCCAGTCGAAGTTCCCGCTGTCCACAATACAACCGCCGACGGCAGAGCCGTGGCCGTCCATATATTTGGTGGTGGAATGGGTCACGATGTCTGCACCCCATTCAAAGGGTCTGCAGTTGACGGGAGTGGCAAAGGTGTTGTCGATGATCAGAGGGACCCCGTGGGCGTGGGCGGCGTCGGCAAAGCGACGGATGTCCAGAACCCGGAGGGAGGGGTTGGAAATGGTTTCTCCGAATACCGCCTTGGTATTGGGACGGAAGGCTCCTTCCAGCTCTTCCGCAGAGCAGTCGGGAGCCACGAAGGTAAATTCAATGCCCATCTTCGCCATGGTAACGGCAAAGAGGTTGAAGGTTCCTCCGTAGATGGCCGAGGAGGCCACCACGTGATCCCCGGTCTCCGCAATGTTAAAGACGGCAAAAAAGTTTGCCGATTGGCCGGAGCAGGTCAGCATGGCGGCGGTTCCGCCTTCCATTTCGCATATTTTTTTTGCAACCGTGTCGCAGGTGGGATTCTGAAGGCGGGAATAAAAATACCCGCTGGCCTCCAGGTCAAAAAGCTTGCCCATTTCCTCGCTGGTGGCATATTTAAAGGTCGTGCTTTGAATGATGGGAATCTGCCGGGGTTCTCCGTTTTGGGGAGTATATCCTCCCTGAACGCACTTGGTTCCGATACCGTGTTCTTTCATCATTGATTCCTCCTAAGGGATTATTGGAAAATAAAGGGTAAAAACAGTTCAGACATAATAGGAATGGTGACCACGCAAAGCAGGGTGGAGATCAGCACCGTATTGGCCGCCGGCTTTTGTCCCTGCCCGATCAGCTCGGAAAGGGATTGCAGGATGCTGGCACAGGGGCAACAGGACAGTAAAAAGATAGAGGCCTTGACGTAATGTGCCACCGGGAGAAGAAGCATCACCGCTAACGTGAACAAGGGGAATAGAATCATTTTGGCCCCGGAGGCCAACAGGGCTCTCCAATCGGTGGCAAGATCCCGCAATTTCACGGTGGCAAGTCGCATCCCAAGAATGATCATGCACATGGGTGTAGACATTCTCCCCAGCAGTTGGATCGCTTCCTCTACCATGGGGGGAAACTCCCATCCAAACAGGAACATGGGGTAGGCGATAACCATGGAAAGGACCAAAGGGATGGTCAGCAGCTTTTGGGGACGGATAAATTTTTTGTCCCTCGAAATGACGAACAACCCCAACGTCCAGGATACGATGTTCATAGTCAGGGAAAAAATCTGAGAAAAGACTGCGGCAAAGGGATACTCCGGTAAAAAGTGCTCCAAAAGGGGAACCCCGAAATAGCCCACGTTGCCCAAGGCCGTGGCAACGATGAACACCCGCCACCGTACGTTTTCAAGCTTCCGGTGCAGGATCAGCCGGGCAATGAGAATCACGGCCAGCATCAAAAACAACGTGGCGGCAAAACAAAGCCAAATCATGCCGTGAAGCTCGGGAGAATACTCCGCCCGGGAAAAAGAATACAAGGAAAGACAGGGGGAGCAAACGTACAAAAGAAGCTTTGCGAAGGCCGGAATAGCTTCTTCCTTTACGGCCTTTGTCTTGATAAACAGAAATCCGGGAATGGCGTACGCCAGCATGGTCACCACCCGGATCAGCGTAGCGATAAACATGATAACAATCCTTTCGGAATTTTCCGTAGTCAAACTCCAACGTTCCGTGGACCCCGCAACGAAAACTTCAGAAAATACAGACCATATACATATGCAACGAAAGCTTCAGAAGAAGACTTCCGCGTGCATAAATGCAAGGGATCCTGCAACGAAAACTCCAGAAAATGCAGGCCGTGTGTTGATGCGGCGAAGGGCTTCGGGAGAGATAATAATCAGAGTTTTCGTTCACCGTTTCGATAAAAGATCCAGGGGATGATCTAAAAATATGTCGGGAGTGTGCTTCAGCAGCTCCGCCTTGTCCCGGAAGCCCCAGCCCACCGCTACGGATCGGATCCCGGCGTTTTTGGCGGTTTGCAGATCCACCTCCGAATCTCCCACGAAAATCGTGTTTGACGGCTGGGCGTCCAGTGTTTTCATGGCTTCGAAGATGCTGTCCGGATAGGGCTTTCTGCGGATTCCCTCCCGTTCTCCGATGGCCAGGTCGATCTGGGGGAAAAAATGGGCCGTCAGGGGCTTGACCTGTCCGTCTCCCTTGTTGGAGACCACCGCCATGGGTATTCCCGATTTTTTCAGTTCGTTCAAAAGCTCCGGGATGCCCTCGTAGGGAGCCGTTTTGATCTGGGCGTGGCCGTGGTACCAGGTAAGATACTCTCCGTGGATCCGTGCCAAGGCTTCGTCCCCGACGTCCGCCGGAAGGCTGCACCTGATAAGATGCTTGGAACCGTTTCCTAAAAAACGGCGGATTTCTTCCTTTTTGCGGGGCGGATAGCCGTGGGCTTTCAGGGTGTGATTCACTGCGTCGGTCAGATCCTCTAAGGTGTTCAGCAGCGTTCCGTCCAAATCAAAGAGGACGGTTTGAAATGATCCCATAAATCAATCGCTCTTCCAAATAAAATATACAGAGTAAGTATACCACATTTCCCCCTCTTTGTCAAGCAAGCAATTTTTCTGTTTTGGATATTTTCATATATTTTTTCGTTGCATTTTTGTGCAATTCGCTGAAAAATTACAAAAAAAGAGGAAAGGCAGAAAAATCTGCGTATTAGTAAGATGGAAAGGCTTAAAATGTCGAAGGAAGGAGAAGACGCAATGGCTCAATTTTTTGGAGAAGAATTTTTGCATGAGTTACGCAGTCGGGTGGATATTGTTTCCGTAGTAGAGCAATACGTAACCCTGAAGCGGTCGTCCTCTTCTTCGATGGTGGGACTTTGTCCCTTTCACAATGAAAAAACCCCTTCCTTTCACGTGGATGGGCAAAAGCAGTTGTTTTATTGCTTTGGCTGCGGTGCCGGCGGGGACGTTATCACGTTTTTAATGAAAATGCAAAATATGTCTTACCCCGAGGCCGTTACCTTTTTGGCCGAATCGGTGGGAATGACCGTCCCGACCCGCGACACCTTTGACAGTGAGATCACACAGCTTCGAAAAACCATTTTGGAGATGAATAAAAAGGCCGCCCGGTTTTTCCATCAGTGCCTTTTCCGGCCGGAAGGAGAAAAGGCGTTAAAGTATATTTTGGGCCGGGGTCTGACGAAAAATACGCTAATTCGATTTGGGATCGGGTATTCCCCCTCGGGATGGACGGGTCTTTACGACAAGCTCCGGGGATGGGGATATACGGACGAACAGATCAAAGCCTCGGGACTGGTGGTCAATCCCCAGAAGAATGATGGAAAGACCCGTATTTTTGACCGTTTCCGGGATCGGGTCATGTTCCCTATCATTGACGCCAACGGCAACGTGATCGGCTTTGGGGGGCGGTCTATGGATCCCAACGATCCCGCAAAGTACCTGAATTCCCCGGAGGTGATCACCTTCCGGAAGGGAAATAATTTGTACGCCTTAAATTACGCAAAATCCTCCAAAAAGGATTGCTTGATTCTTTGCGAAGGATATATGGACGTCATCGCCATGCACCAGGCAGGGTTTGACAATGCGGTGGCCGGCCTCGGAACGGCCTTGACCCCCGAGCAAGGTCGCCTTTTAAAGAAATATACGGACCGGGTGGTTCTTTGCTACGACAACGACGAAGCCGGGCGGAAGGCAACCCAGCGGTCCATGCAGGTCTTGTCCTCCCTGGATTTGAACGTCCGGGTGCTGACGCTTCGGGGCGGAAAGGATCCCGATGAGATCATCAAAAAAGAAGGGCGGGCCTTTTTCCAGTCCCTGGTGGACGGTTCGGAAACGGGGGTAGATTTCCGCCTCAACGAGATCTTTCGCAAATACGATCTTTCCGTGGACAGCCAACGGGTCCAATGCTCCAACGAGGTGTTTGACCTTTTGGCCTCCATTCGAGGGGATGCTCAGCGGGAAATCTATGCCTCCCGAACGGGAAAGAGGCTGGAGTTAAGCGACGAGACGGTTCGCCGGGAATTGAACCGCCGGTTGCGAAATTTGGAACGTCTGCGAAAAAAACAGCAGGAAAAGGAAGAAAGCAATAAGCTGCGGGGCGTGGGAGATCGGATCAATCCCCAACGGATGACCCATCTGCGGGCGGCCCGGGCCGAGGAGGATCTCATTTCCGTCTTGCTGGCTTTCCCGGAAAAAGCAGAGAAGGTTTCTTCCCTGGTTTCCCCGGAGGAATTTGTGACCGACTTCAACCGCCGGGTCTACTTGGCCCTGTTGGACCAGATTCGCAAGAATCCCACGGCTTCCGAGCCGGGCCTATTGCTGACGCAGTATTTCCAGCCCGATGAAATGGGGCGGATCGTCAGCTTTATTTCCTCTTGCGAAGCCATTAACTCAGATGAAAAAGAGATTCTGAGGGCGGCGGAGGTTTTAAAGACAGAAAAGAGAAAAATCGATCAGCGGGCCGCCGGAGGGGACGAAGCCTTCGCGGCAAACCTGGAACGCCTTCGCAACAGACGAAAAGAAACAAAGGAGTAAATACGTCATGGAAGAATTACAAAACAACGCCGTTCAGAGCGAATCGGAAGCGAAAATCATTCTCCGGGAATTGCTGGAGCAGGCAAAGGACCGGGGCTCGGCCCTTTCCGAAAACGAGATCCGGGACGCTATGCGGCCCACGGGAATGACCAAGGATCAGATCAATTCCATCATTGACGAGCTTCGCATCGGGGGAATTGAGATCGAAGAAGACATTGACCCGGAGGAATTGGGAGAATTGGAGGACGAGGTTCCTCTGCTTCCCATTGACCCGGAGGACATGGAAGCCATGCTCCAGTCCGAAGGAATTACCATTGACGACCCCGTGAAGGTCTATCTGCACGATATTGGCCGGGTGCCCTTGTTGACGCCCGAAGAGGAGTCCGAGCTGGCCCAGAGAATTTCTCAAGGGGATTTGGAGGCAAAGCAGCGGCTCAACGAAGCCAATCTCCGCCTTGTCGTCAGTATTGCCAAGCGTTACGTCGGCCGGAATTTGCTCTTCTTGGATCTGATCCAGGAAGGGAATCTCGGCTTGATCAAAGCCGTGGACAAGTTCGACTCCACCAAAGGATATAAGTTCTCTACTTATGCCACCTGGTGGATTCGTCAGGCCATCACCCGGGCCATTGCCGATCAGGCCCGGACCATCCGTATCCCCGTTCATATGGTAGAAACCATCAACCGTTTGGCCAAGGTGGAAAAAACCTTGACCCAGGAATTGGGCCGTCAGCCCCAGGTGGAGGAGATCGCCGCCGAAATGGGAATGCCTCTGGAACGGGTTCGGGAGATCATGAAGGTCGCCCAGGATCCCGTCTCCCTGGAATCGCCCGTCGGGGAAGAGGAAGATTCCCATCTGGGAGACTTTATTGCCGACGACGACGTTCCTTCTCCCTCGGACGTGGCTGCACAGACCATGCTGAAGGGAGAATTGAACGAGGTCCTCAAAACCCTGTCGGACCGGGAAGCCCGGGTGTTGCGGCTCCGATTCGGCCTTGACGACGGACGGACCCGTACCTTGGAAGAAGTCGGGAAGGAATTCAACGTTACCCGCGAACGGATTCGCCAGATTGAAGCCAAGGCCCTCCGCAAGCTCCGCCATCCCAGCCGCATCAAACTGTTGAAAGATTATATGGATTAAGAGGTTATTTATGGCACATAAAGTATTTTACGATTTGGAACGAATCCGCGCCAAAAAAGGGTTCATCTGCGATATGGACGGCGTGATCTATCACGGCAATATGCTGCTCCCCGGGGTGAAGGAATTTGTGGAGTGGCTGGCCAACGAGAACAAACGTTTTTTGTTTTTGACCAACTCCAGCGAACGGTCTCCCCGGGAATTGTCCCAAAAGCTTTCCCGCCTGGGCCTGACCGTCTCTGAGGACCATTTTTATACGTCCGCCATGGCTACCGCCGCCTTCCTGAAATCCCAAAAGCCGGAAAACGGTTCCGCCTACGTGATCGGGGAGCCGGGGCTGATCAACGCCCTGTACGATGCGGGATTTTCCATGAACGACATTAACCCCGACTACGTGGTTGTGGGAGAAACCTCTTCCTATAACTGGGAAAAAATTGAAAAGGCTACCCTCTTGGTCAACAACGGGGCCAAGCTCATCGGGGCGAATCCCGACGTTTCCGCCCCCTCGGAACGGGGCATTATTCCCGCCACCGGCTCCATGGTTGCACCCATCGCCCAGGCTTCCGGAAAACGGGCCTATTTCGTGGGGAAACCCAACCCGTTGATGATGCGTCACGCCATCCGCCTTCTACAGGTGGACGTGGAGGATGCCATGATCGTGGGAGACCGAATGGACACCGACATCATCGCCGGAATCGAAAGTGAAATCGACACCACCCTCGTCCTCAGCGGTGTTTCCACCCTGGAAACCATCAAAGAATTCCCCTACCGCCCCACCTACGTTATGAACGGCGTGTGCGATTTTATTAACAAAGATTAATGTAAAAAATCTCCGTCATGAGACGGAGATTTTTTTGCATTAAAGCGGTTTTTCTTCAAGAAGAGTTCGCTTGGCACAAAAAGAGGTCCTTCAGAGCCTATTATTGTTCGTACTCTGGAATGATGTTAAAGACATTGAACATTACTCGAAAGATTCTAAAGGACGAAGCAGGGGAGAGGACACAACTCTTCTCTGCTTTATATTACAGCAAATTTTGGAAAAAATGTCAAGGCTTACTTTCTGAAAAATAAATAAGAAAAGTATCGTGCGGTGAGATGCTGGAGGATGGGGGGCGTAGCCCGGGCTTCGTTGTTATTTTATTTTTCCGATGCACCGTAATTCCTTTCGGTAACCCAGTAGGCCCGTCAGGTTGAGAATCATCATTCCACCGTTAATGATTTCGGCACTCTCCCACAGCTTTCCCTCGGGGGCGAGAATGGCAAGAAGAGGAGACAGAGCAAAAATGATGCGAAAAACGGGGGCACTTTTCTTTCCGCAAAGCCAAACGAAGCAGGTCTCTCCGTAGCAACTCCAGCTCAATACGGACAAAAAGGCAAACAGAATCAGGCAGAGGGCCATCAATCCCTTTCCCCAAGGGCCGAGGGTGACGTTGGCTGACTGCAAAATGCCGCCGGAATCTCCGGAAACTCCGGTGGTCAAAATCATCAGTGCCGATACCGTGGAAATGACGATGGTATCCGCAAAGACCTCAAACATCCCCCACAGTCCTTGCTTTTCCGGGTCCGCACCGCAGGCTCCGTGGGCCAATCCGGCACTTCCCAATCCCGCTTCGTGGGAGAACAGACCATTTCCTACGCCGTAACGGAAGGCAAGAACCATTCCGGAACCAAAGAACCCTCCGGCGGCGGAGGACAGGGAGAAGGCCTCCCGAAAAATGCTTTGAAATGCAGGTAAGATTCGGTCATACTGCAGGCAAATTATTAAAATCCCCGAAAAAAGAAAAATTCCTCCCAAAACAGGCACGGCCTTTTCCATGGCATTGGCGATTCGCTTAATGCCTCCCGTCAAAAAAATTCCGGCTCCCGCCGTAAACAGGATTCCCACCGCCCAGGGAGAGCTTGCAAAGGCTTGGTTTGCCGCATTTGCGGCGGCGTTGGTCTGAATCATGCTCCCCATGGCAAGGGAAGAGAAGAGACCAAAAAGGGAAAAGAGTGCCGCAAATCCTTTGCTTTCCGTGGCTTTTTTCAGATATTCCATGGGAGCAAAGCCGTACTGGACCTCCTGCTCCGGCTGATGCTTCATGGCCAGCCACACCTCAAAGTATTTGACGGTCATACACAACAATGCGGAGACCCACATCCAAAAAACCGCCCCCGGGCCCCCCATGGCAATGGCCAGGGACACCCCCGTCAGATTCCCTACGCCGATGGTTCCTGCCAGGGAGGTGGCAAAGGCTCGAAAGGGAGAGACCGCCCGGCCCGTTTGTTGGGGTTCTCGCAGCTGCCGCAGCATGGCGGGAAAGGCTCGGATGGGAAGAAACCGGGTCTTGACGGTGGCGTAGAGTCCGTAGCTCATTAATGCCCCGGCCGTTACGGTGCCGAATGCGGCCGCAAGATACGTTAACATGATTTTATCACCCTGTCCATTCTATGAGGGACAGGAAAATTTTATGTGTTGACTTGGGGACCGCAGATATGGTATGATAAATACAGAGGTGAGAAACATGATGAAATTTGTTGATAAGATTTTTGGTTCTCCCCATTTTCTTGGGGAGTTGCTATTTGCCGGAAAATATGCGGCGTTACTACAGTTCTTTGTGGCCCTTTTCTTTTGCGGACTTTCCCGTTTCGGGGGACCCTTGGGAAGCCTGGAGTGTGCACAAGTCCTTTCGGAGGCCGGTCTGGTTACGTTGACTTTGACCCTGGCGACGGAAATTATCGGTGGTTTTTTATGCCGCATGGGAACAGAGCTTTGATGCTATTCTCAAAACCATTTTGGTATATGTTAAAAAACAGAAAACATTAAAAAATACGTAAAACGATAAAATTTAAAACCAAAACGGTATAAAAATAACCCCGTAAGAAAAAATGCCTTACGGGGTTGCTTTTTATCTCATCGGGTCTGCCCAGTTCCGTGAATAACGTATTTGTAGCAGGTCATTTCCTCCAGTCCCATGGGACCTCTGGCATGGAGCTTTTGGGTGGAGATTCCCATCTCGCATCCTAAGCCAAACTCTCCGCCGTCGGTGAACCGGGTGGACGCATTGACGTAAACCGCGGCACTGTCCACGTCCCGGGTAAAGGCGTCGGCGTTTTCTCGGGTGTTGGTAAGGATGGCTTCGCTGTGCCCCGTGGAGTGGGCTGCAATATGAGCAATGGCGGCGGCAGTGTCATCGACTACTGCGACGGCTAAAATATAATCGAGAAATTCCGTATCAAAATCTTCATCTTTTGCGGGAGTTCCGTCAATAATTTGGGCGGCCTTTGGACAGAGCCGCAATTCCACCGGCGGTTTTCCGGCGGCAATTTGTCCGTCGGTCAGCCGTGCCTTCAGCCGGGGGAGGAATTCCGTGGCAATTTTTTTGTGTACCAGCAATACCTCTTCCGCATTGCAGACCGAAGGACGGGAGGTCTTTGCGTTTTCGATAATATTCAGTGCCTGTTCCAGGTCCGCGGAGGCATCCACGTAAACGTGGCAGATGCCCGTCCCGGTCTGAATACAGGGAACCAACGCATTTTCCACGCACGCCCGGATCAAGCCTGCTCCGCCCCGGGGGATGAGCAGATCCACGTAACCCACGGCTTGCATCAATTCCTTGGCGCTTTGCCGGGTGGTATCCTGAACCAATTGAATCAGATCCGGATCGGTTCCGGCTCTTCGCAACCCTTCCCGAAGAGCGTTGGTCACGGCGTTTGAGGTGCGGAAGGCTTCCTTCCCGCCCCGCAATACGCAGGCGTTTCCCGATTTCAGGGTGAGGGCGGCCGCATCGGAGGTAACGTTGGGCCGGCTTTCGTAAATAATAGCCACTACGCCCAAGGGGGCAGAAACCTTTTCAATGACCAGTCCGTTGGGTCGTACCTCTGTAGTCAAGGTCCGCCCCACGGGATCGGGAAGGTCTGCCACCTGACGAATCCCCTCCGCCATGGCGACAATGCGGTCTTTGGTCAGCTTGAGACGGTCGATCATTACCTCGGATACCGTACCTCGGGCGGCGGTTACGTCTTCATCGTTGGCGGCAAGAATGGCGTCCGTCTCTTCCAACAGACACGCCGCCATTGCGTATAGATATTGGTTCTTTTCCGATGCTTCGGCAGATCGGAGCCGAGGAGCCGCGGCTTTGGCCCGAAGGAGAATTTTCTGTGTGGTCATGCTTTTTTTCCTTTCCCCAAAAAACGGGTCCCCACGGGTTTTCCGTCAAAAAGATCGTAAAGAATTTGAGGATCGCTTCCGTTCAGGATTACCGTATCAGTTCCCTGTTTCGTGGTGATCTGGGCCGCGTGAAGCTTCGTGGCCATGCCTCCCGTTCCCAACTCCGAACCCTTTCCGCCGGCCAGGGCAATGATTTCCGGCGTAATTTCCGCTACCACCGGAATGAGGCGGGCGTCGGAATTTTTATGGGGGTCCGCGGTGCAAAGGCCGTCAATGTCTGACAAAATGACCAACACGTCGGCCTTGCAGGAAACTGCGGCAATGGCCCCTAAGGTATCGTTATCTCCGATGACGATCTCTTGGGTGGCAATGGTATCGTTTTCATTGATAATAGGAATGGCGTCCAATTCCAACAGGCGGGACAGCGTATTTTCAAAATTCTGTTTCCGGTCCTCGTGATTCAGGTCGTCTCCCGTCAGAAGAATCTGGGCCACCGTATGGCGGTATTCGGAGAACAGCTTATCATATGTATACATCAATTCGCACTGACCCACGGCGGCGGCGGCCTGCTTTGTGGGAATGTCGGAAGGCCGGGTCTTTAGGGACAGTTTTCCGACGCCCATGCCAATGGCCCCGGAGGAGACCAAAATGATCTCGTTTCCGGCGTTTTTCAAATCGCTTATGACCTTGCACAGCGTTTCAATGCGGCGAATGTTGAGATGTCCCCCTGCATGGGCCAGGGTAGAGGTTCCGACTTTTATTACAATTCTCATAGTTATGCTCCAGCTTTTTTACTTCCCGTTATAAATTCTTGGAATACGCTTTCCGATGCTGCACAGAATTTCGTAGTGGATGGTTTCTGCATAGGCTGCTAAATCTGCGGCGGAAATAGTCTCATCTCCGCTTGTTCCGATGAGGGTGACCTCGTCCCCGAGACGGACGGGGATTCCGGTGACGTCGATCACGCATTGATCCATACAGACTCTCCCCAGGATCCTGGTTCGCCTCCCGTTGATCAGCACCGGTCCATTTCCCAAAGCCCGGTGGAGCCCGTCGCCGTATCCGATGCAGACGGTTGCCACGTCTAAGGGAACCTCCGTGCGGAAGGTACGGTTATAACTGACCGCGTCCCCCGGTTGAAGATGATGAATCTGGGCTATGTGGGCCTTCAGTTCTAAGGCCGGCTTCAGACCGAAATTCCCGGCAGAGGGATCGGGTGGGTAGCCGTAAAGAACAATCCCCGGCCGCACCATGTCTAAGTGCATTTTCGGATAGGAAAGGGTGGCTCCGCTATTGGCACAATGGCGTAACGGGAAGGTGACTGACCGATGTTGCAATTCTTCGATCACCTGCATGAACCGGGCAAATTGTTCGTCCGTGTGCGGAAGATCCGGTTCGTCGGAGGAGGTAAAATGGGTGAAAATCCCCTCGTATTCCAGGGAGGGGGTTCGTTTCATGACGGAGGCAATGACCTTCGCCGTTTCTGCGGCGGAAGTTTCGTCGTGGGCATAAAATCCCAACCGGCTCATTCCCGTGTCGATTTTCAAATGAACCTTCAGCCGTTCTCCCGGAGCCAACTCCTTTTGAAGGGCCATAAGGTAATCCTCCTCAAAGGCGCACTGGGTCAGCCTCCAGCGGGCCAGCAGCCGTGCTTCCAGGGGAGAGGTGTACCCTAAGATCAGAATGGGAGTCTCGATTCCTTGTTCCCGCAGTTGAATTCCTTCGTCGGTGCAGGCAACTCCGAAATAGTCGCTGTCCCATAAGGTTCTTGCAACCTCCACAGCCCCGTGGCCGTATCCGTCTGCCTTTACTACGGACATCACTTTGCACCCCGGCCGAAGCAGGGATTTTACCGTATGAAAATTGTGGCGGATCGCAGACAGATCCACGGAAGCAAAGGTACGGCAGCGTGATTGTTCCATAAAATGAACTCCTTAGGCGATGGTTTCAAACTCTTTGAGAAGTTTTGCTACGGTCAGGGGAAGATCCGAAGGGAGAATCCCGTGTTCCGAAAGGTCTTGTTTCAGGCGGTCGGCGGCGGCTCCGTGGAGATAGACTCCGCAGATTGCCGCATCCCGGGCGGAATAGCCCTGGGCCAAAAAGGATGCGATCATCCCGGCCAGAACGTCTCCGCTTCCTCCCTTGGAAAGACCGGTGTTTCCGTTGAGGTTGATAAAGGCCCGGTCCCGGTCCGCAATAATGGTGTGATGCCCCTTCAAAACGACGGTGACGGGCCATTTGTCCAGGCATTTCTTGATGGATCCCAGGCGGTCGGATTCTACCCGGCCCACCGAGGTTTGCAACAGTCGGGCAAATTCCGCCGGATGTGGAGTCAAAATAACCTCCGCCCCGGGGTTCTCCCGTAAAAAAGTATCCAATAATCCGGGATTGTCCGCAATTAAATTGATGGCGTCTGCATCCAACAGAATAGATTTCCTTTGATTGAAGGCAAACTGTAAGGCCTTTTTATCCTTTCCCATTCCGCATCCGGCTAAGACGGCGGTGGCCTTTACGGTGCCCTTTCGTTCTACGAAGACCGGCTCGGCCAGCTTTGATTGCAGTACGGGGATAACCTGCCGGGGCAGAGCCAGGGTAAGCAGTCCCACGCCGCACCGCAGTGCTCCCAGGGCGGAAAGATAGGCGGCCCCGGTCATATTCTTCGATCCGCAGACCGAAAGCAAGGTCCCGAAGGTTCCCTTATGGGAATTCTCGGGCCGGGGATGGATCAAGCGTTTGACCGATTCCCCGTCGATCAATTCGATTCCGGGAGATTGGGCCAAGGCTTCTTTGGGAATTCCAATATCGCAAAGAACGACCTTTCCGCAAAAGTTTTTCCCGGGGTAAAGGAAAAAACATGGTTTATATGCGGCCAAAGTGACGGTGACCTTTGCCCGAAGTGCACCGTCGCAGACTTTGCCGTCGTCACAGCTGACTCCCGAGGGAACGTCGCAGGCCACGGTGGCTTTGTTCCCGATTCCGTCAAAGATTTCTTTGACGTGGGTGGGCAATTCCCCTTTAAATCCCGTGCCGTAGACGCAGTCGACGATCAAGTCCGAGTCCCGGGCGGAAGAAAGGATTTCTTCCTTCTGCTCTATTACAAGAGATGGGGGGACGGTTCGGAACATGACTGCGGCGTCGGGGGAAAATTCCCTTCCGCACAGGAGGGCTACCGTGACCGAGTACCCCATTTCCTTCAGGATTCGTGCCGCCGCAAAGCCGTCTCCGCCGTTGTTTCCCTTCCCACAGAGGAACAAGACCTCTGCCGGGGGAGCGGCCAGCTTCGTGCAGTGCTTGGTCAGGGCCAAGGCAGCTTTGCTCATCAGCGTCAGGGTGGGAATATTCAGTTTTTGTTCGCAGTATCCGTCGGCGTTTCGCATCTGACGGGAGGTATAAACCAATCTCATCTGCTTTGACGTCCTTTCGACCGATCAGCCTTCAAAGGGAACCTGAACTCTTCGCTTCATGTCGTCCAGGATTTCTTTTTTTGGCTCCCAGATCAGTAGAACGTTCCCCATTTGCCGGTGACGGAGGGTAAGGTAGCACAAGGTATGCTCCGTGGCGTAGCCGGAGGTCACATCGATGACCTTATCAAAGGGGACGTTGGATTTTATGGACTCCCGATAGACCCCAAACCGGGTCACGTCGGCGGCCTTGATGGAAATGATCCGCTTGCGGGAGGATTTCGCCGTGATGCAGTCAAAATCAATATCTCCGTTGAAGTAGAGATATTCGTACTCCTTATCAAACTGCTGAAACCATTGATATTTAAAGGAAAAATAGGCGAGGATCACCACGATCATCGTTCCGGTCATCAGTCCGAAGCGATCGGACAAGGCGGAGAAAATCAAGATGATGGCCACGGAACCTGCCACGCAACCGACAAAGACCAGGATCTGCAGCAGTCGCTCCAAGGGCGATTTGCGTTTGCGGTAAAGTTGTTCGGTATAAAGATCCATAACTTCTCCTTTTAACGCAAGCCCAGATAGGCCTTGACCAATTGATGCAGCATTTCGTCTCGGTCAAATTTGCGAATCAGGGAACGGGCACCGTTGTGACTGGTGATATAGGTGGGATCTTCGGAGAGAAGGTACCCCACGATTTGGTTCAAAGGATCATATCCCTTTTCCACCAACGCATCGTAGACGGCGGTGAGGGTCCGCTTCATTTCATCGTCCTTTTGATTCTTCAGGGAAAAGGTAATCGTATTGTGATCTGCCATGGCAGTAAAGCTCCTTTCAGGCAAATGGTATCATGAATTTATTTTCTCAGGGTAATGCCGTCCTTCTCCAGGGTTTCCAAAATGGTATTGACGACGGGATCAATGTCTCCGTCGGTGAGAGTCTTTTGGGGATCCCGCAGGGTCAGGGAGTAGGCAATGCTCTTTTTTCCTTCGCCCAGGGTGGCACTGCGGTAAACGTCGAAGGCACAGACGTCCTCAAGGATTTCTCCGGCAACAGCCCGGATCTTGCGTTCAATTTCTCCGGAAAGGACGGTCTCGTCGCAGACCAATGCCAGGTCTCGGGTAACGGCCGGGAATTTGGGCAGGGGCTTATACCCCTTCTTCCCGTCAGCCCGGGCAAACAGGTCCTTCAGGGACAGTTCTGCGGCGTAGACCTCCCCGGCCAGTTCAAAATTCTTCACGGTTGCCGGATGCAATTGACCGAATACGCCCAAATCCGTATCTCCGGCTTTGATCTTGGCGGTGCGGCCGGGATGATAGGAGGGATTGGTCTTGCAGGGCAGGAAGGAAACGTCTCCCACGCCCATAGTCCCAAGAACCTCCTCCAGGCGGCCCTTCATTTCGTAGAAATCCATGCCGTCTCCGTAGGCACCCAGGGTAACGATCTTCGGTTCCTCGGGGAGTTTGCTTTCTTCGGCGTTTTTCCGATAAACGGTGGCCACCTCGTACAAATGGGCGGCAGGAATTCGGTTGTTGTAGTTGTTTGCCAGCACTTCCAGCATCGAGGGGAGAGCCGTGGTCCGCATGACGGAGGTGTCTTCTCCCAGGGGATTTTTGATTCGCAGACAGTTGCGTTTTTCGTCCTCTTGGGAAAGAAGGATCTTATCCAATCCTTTGGGAGAGACGAAGGAGTAGGTTTCGATTTCGCTGAATCCCACGGAGCGAAGGGCAATGCGGAGATTCCGTTCAAATTTCTGCTCCTCGGTCAGGCCGCCGGATTTGATGTCGGCGGAAAAGGAGAAGGAGGGAATGTTATCATAGCCGTAAAACCGAGCCACTTCCTCCGAAAGATCGTATTTGTTCTCCACGTCGGACCGGAAGGAGGGTACGGTTACCGTTCCCGTAGAAAGATCCACGGAAAATCCCACCCGTTCCAGCAATTCCTTGATCATTTCGTCGGTGGCGTTGACGTTGACGTAGTTGCGGATCCAGTCCCCTTCCAGGGGAATACGCCGGGGCTCCTTGTTGCTGAAATCTTCGTCAATTACGTTGGGGGAGACCTTTCCGGCCCCCAGCAGTTCTACCAGTTCGCAGGCCCGATTGAGGGCAGATACGGTCATTTGAGGGTCAATGTTTTTTTCAAAGTGGGCCGAGGCCTCGGTACGCATGCCCAGCTTTTTTGCGGTACGGCGGACGGAGGGCCCGAAGAAATTGGCAGATTCAAAGACCACGGTGACGGTGTCTTCCGTAATCTCGCTGTTGGCTCCTCCCATAACTCCGGCCACGGCCACGGGCTTTCTGTCGTCGGCAATGACCAGCATCTCGGGATCCAGCGTCCGCCCCTGGTCGTCTAGGGTTCGGATAACTTCCCCGTCCTTGGCTCTGCGGACGGTGATGTGTCCGCCGTCGAGACAGGCGTAGTTAAAGGCGTGCATGGGTTGTCCGTATTCCATCATCACGTAGTTGGTGATGTCAACGATGTTGTTGATAGAACGGATTCCGCAGGCCCGAAGGCGTTCGACCATCCACATGGGGGAAGGTCCGATCTTTACGTCGGTGACGATCCGGGCGGAATACCGGGGGCACAGGTCTTTATCTGCAACGGTGACCTTCAGGTATTTTGTCGCATCTTCCCCTTCGCCTTTTACCGTCGGTTCCTTTACCGTCAGGGGAAGGCGGAAGGTTCCGGCCGCTTCTCTGGCAACGCCGATCATGGAGAGACAGTCGGGGCGGTTGGTCATAATGTCCGCTTCAAATACGGTATCGTCCAGCCCCAGCTGTTCCCGGATGTCCCGTCCTACGGTCCCTTCCTTGAGGATCAACAGTCCGTCGGAAATGGCGTCGGGATAGTCGTTGACCGTTAATCCCAATTCTTCCACCCCGCAGAACATTCCGTTGGAGACCACGCCCCGGAGCTTGCCCCGTTCGATCTTGGTCCCGTCGGGAAGGGTGGATTTGTGCTTTGCTAAGGGGACCAGGTCCCCCACCTTCATATTCTTAGCTCCCGTGACGATTTGAAGGGGCTCTTCTTCTCCTGCGTCTACCATGCAGACCACCAGTTTGTCCGCATTTGGGTGCTGTTCGATGGACAGAATTTTGCAGACCACCACGTTGGAGATCCCTTCGTCCATCCGGCGGAAGCCCTTGATCTCGGTTCCCGTCATATTTAATTCGTGGGCAACGGTCTTGTCCGGTGCATCCACGGGGGTGTATTCTTTCAGCCAGCGATAGGATACGTTCATGTTAAATTCCCTTCTTTCGTCCCATTAAAACATATTCAGGAAGCGGACGTCGTTGTCGTAGAACATCCGAATATCGTCCACGCCGTAACGGCCCATAACCAGCCGTTCCAGCCCCATGCCGAAGGCAAAGCCGGAATAGACGTCGGGATCGATTCCGCAATGGGCCAGAACCTTGGGGTTGACCATGCCGGCACCGCCGATTTCGATCCATCCTTCGTTTTTGCAGAATTTACAACCCTCTCCGCCGCACTTGAAGCAGGAGATGGAGATTTCCGCAGAGGGCTCCGTAAAGGGAAAGAAGTCGGGCCGGATCCGGGTCTTGGTTTCGGGCCCGAAGAGTTTCTTGGAGATCAATTCCAGGGATCCCTTCAGATGAGCCATGGTAATACCCTTGTCCACCACAAGTCCTTCAATCTGATGGAAAATGGGAGAGTGGGTGGCGTCTACCTCGTCAATCCGAAATACCCGGCCGGGGGAAATAACCCGGATGGGGGGCTGGGTCTGCTCCATGACCCGGACCTGTACCGAGGAGGTTTGGGTCCGCAGCAGCATCTCGGGAGAGAAATAGAAGGTATCCTGGGTGTCTCTCGCCGGATGGTCCTGAGGAATGTTCAGGGCTTCAAAGTTATAGTAATCGTACTCCACTTCCGGGCCGGAAGCAATGGAAAAGCCCATGCTGATAAAGGCATCTTTGATCTCGTCCAATACCAGATTTAGGGGATGCTGCTTGCCGACGGTCCGCTTTTTCCCGGGGAGGGTTACGTCCAAGGCTTCTTGTTCCAGCCGGCGGTTCAGTTCTTCTTGCTCCAAAATCGCCTTTTTGGTGCGGATTCCCGCATCAATGAAGGTTCTCACCTCGTTTGCGATCTGTCCGATGACGGGGCGTTCCTCGGGGGTAAGCTTCCCCATCTGGGATAAGAGGGCCGTAAGCTCCCCCTTCTTTCCGGCAAAGCGAACCCGAACCGCTTCCAGTTCTTCCGAAGTTCCGGCCGCTTTCAGGGCTTCCTCGGCCCTTTTTTTCACTGCGTAGAGTTGTTCTTTCATGTTATGTCACCTTTTATTTTCGCACTCGCGTGCGGCGATTTATTTAATTTATTTTATATTATAACATAACCCGAAGAAAAAAGCAAGGTGCAAGCCGTACTTTTTTATGACAATTCATCGGATTTTTCTCACATCAACGCTGCACACATGGTCAAAAGCCCTCGGAGCGTAAGATGATTCTCACGTCAACGCCGCACACATGGTCAAAAGGTCCCGGAGCTTGAGATAATTCTTTTGATCTTCCTCGGGAAGACGCAGCTCTACGGTCTTAATCCCCCGGTCGGTCAGCCATTGCAGAGCCGTTCCGTCGGTGTCTTGGGCGGGGGAGACGGGAAGGGAGGCGTATTGACCCAAGAAAACAGCTTCCCGAAGCTCCTTGGGCGTGGCCTTTTCGGGATAATGCAACGCCCTTTCTCCCCATCGAAGAAGGACGGCTCCGGCGGGAGGATTTTGCCGGATCCGGGCGGTCAAAGCTCTGACCTCCGGCTCGCTTTCGGGGAAGGGGCCCAAATCCGTTCTTTGAGGGTCTGCAGTTCTCATTTTGATCCAGTTTGCATTAAAGTTTCGGTTTAAATCTATGCCTCTTGCATTGGTGTGCATAAGAGAATGTTTTGTTGAGTTTTTCAGTAAATTTTGGTTTTCTATTAAACCGTTTTGGTTTATATTAAAAGCGTCTGGATTTAAGACGGGAATCAGTCGGATTTTGCATTTGTTTTTTAAAATTTTAAGGTCAAAATCTCCCAAAATTCCCCCGTAATATTCTCCTTCCGCCAAATGGTGCCGGAAGCGGAAAAGCATCTCGGACAGGGGACGGTCTTGGGGGGTAAATCCCGAGAGAAACAGAATCGATTTGTCCCGGTCTCCCCAGGGATACTCTTCCAGTGCCTTTCCCGAGAGGGTGCGACCGAAAACGATAGGCGGTTCCGTCGGATATATTTCCTGAAAATTCATTTCCATGACAGTTCCTCCAAAAGGTTTTTAGAATAAATTTTCGAAAAAATTGCGAACACGTATTTACAAACCGAAAAAGTTGTGATATAATTGAAGCAGAATCAGACGGAATGGGGTGTGGTCCCGCAATGGCCCAGAGGAAGGTTTGGGAGTCTTTTCGGAAATACGAAGGAAAAATCCTTTCGGTCCGACTGGACGTGGTGGAGATGGAGGACGGGTCCCGTGCTCCCCGAGAGGTGGTGGAGCATAAGCCCGCCGTCAGCGTCCTTCCCATGGACGGGGAGGGGAACGTTTATTTGGTCCGTCAGTACCGTCATGCCGTGGGCAGAGACATGGTCGAGGCTCCCGCCGGCTTGATGGAATCGGGGGAAACTCCCGAGCAGGCGGCTCTGCGGGAGCTGAGAGAAGAGACCGGGATCCTCGGTTCGGTTACCGCCGTCGGAGAGTATCTTCCTACTCCGGGCTACTGTGAAGAGGTGATTCACCTTTTCCTTGCAAAAACCGAATCTTTTGGCAAAACTGACCCCGATGAGGATGAATTTGTCCAGACGGTAAAACTCCCCTTTGACGAATTTTACCGGCAGGTCTGTCAGGGGCGGATCCAAGACGGAAAAACCGTTGCCCTGGCATTGCACGCAAAGGAAGCGTACGCAAAGCCCATGTAAAACCCACGGGAACGAGGGGGAAGCGTAGTCGAAACGTACAACGAAACGTAAGGAGAACAGGTATGTCAAAACGAGACGAAAAACGGGCGGAGATCCTGGAATTTGTTACGAACAAGGTGACGGAAGAGGGATATGTTCCTTCGGTCCGGGAGATCTGCAAGGCCGTAGGCCTTTCTTCTCCGGCGACGGTTCATTACCATTTGAACCAGTTGTGTGAGGAGGGGTTGATCTCAAAGGAGCCCAACAAGAAA
This sequence comes from Eubacteriales bacterium, assembly GCA_045635765.1. Classification (GTDB taxonomy): domain Bacteria; phylum Bacillota; class Clostridia; order Oscillospirales; family UBA644; genus RGIG995. Next base: position 54,347 of record JAZTWH010000026.1, read on the forward strand.
CGAGTGATTCGTCTGACAAACCAACAGACGGGAGGTTCTTTCGTGAAAATTCCCGTGGTGGGACGGGTGACCGCCGGGCTCCCCATCCTTGCCCAGGAGGATATCGAGGATTATATTCAGGTCCCCGCGGAGCAGATTCGGGGCCGGGAAACCTTTGCCCTTACAGTTCGGGGGGACAGTATGATCAAGGCCGGCATTTTGGACGGAGATATCATTATTGTCCTTCGTACCCCGGTGGCGGAGGACGGTCAGATCGTCGTCGCGTTGCTGGGAGATGAGGCCACCGTCAAGCGGTTTTACCGGGACGGACGCCGGATCCGCCTCCAGCCGGAGAACGACGCCTACGCACCCATCTATGCCGATGAGGTTCAGATCTTGGGAAAGGTCATTGCCCTCCACCGATACGAAATTTCATAAATTCAGCATTTCCTCCGAACAACCTATGTTTCGGAGGAAATTTTTATGCGAAATTCTTCCGTTCTGCATGCGAGTGCGTGCGTTTTTTGATTATAATATAAGGGAATTCGTAATTATTTTACAAAATACCCCTTTACTTCCCTCGAAAACTATGCTATAATAAATCGTAGTATTCTGTCCTTGGAGACAGTCTGCTATCAGCAAAAACAAACCAAGAGAGGAAGTAACATTATGGGTAAGTCCAAAATCTCGAAGGCACCCTTCAAGGGAACGCCCGAACAGGAACGGGAATTGCGTGATATTATCGCATCCCTGAAAGATCAGCCCGGTGCCTTGATGCCTGTTATGCAAAAGGCCCAGGACATTTACGGCTATCTCCCCATCGAAGTCCAGACCATTATTGCGGAAGGGTTGAACATCCCCGTAGAGGAAGTTTACGGCGTTGCCACCTTCTACGCGCAGTTCGCCCTCAATCCCAAAGGAAAATACGTGATCGGCGTTTGCCTCGGCACCGCCTGCTACGTTAAGGATTCTCAGGCCATCTTCGATAAATGTTGCGAAGTCCTGAAAATTAAGAGTGGAGAAATTACCGACGACGGTCTGTTTTCCCTGGAAGCCACCCGTTGCATCGGTTGCTGCGGTCTTGCTCCCGTTATGACCGTCGGTGACGACGTTTACGGAAAGATTACCGCCGCCGACGTCCCCGGCATTTTGGCAAAATATACGAACTGATTCACCGGATTCGGTCGTGGACCGAACCCGGAGTGGAGGAATCAACCCATGAAAATCAGCACCATTGCCGATCTTCTTGAAGCAGAGGTCCTTTGCGGGGAAGATCTTTTGGAAAATGAAGTCCACTCGGCTTGCGGGTCGGATATGATGAGCGACGTTCTTGCCTTCGTCAAGGATCAGGCCGTTCTTCTGACCGGGCTTGTGAATCTCCAGGTCGTCCGTACCGCCGAAATGATGGATATGCGTTGCATCGTCTTTGTCCGTGGCAAAAAGCCGCCTCAGGAAGTGATCGAAGCCGCCGTGGAAGCAGGAATCGTCATTCTTGCTACGACCGAACGGATGTATCCTGCCTGCGGCAAGCTGTATGCCACCGGCCTTGTAGGCGGGAGCGTGTCTGCATCATGAGTGAGCCTGTGAAATTTCATTTCAACGTGGAGGGAGATAATTTTTCATCCGCCGGAGAAGCTTCCGTAAAGGTGAAAAAGATGCTCCGTCAACTGTCTATGGACCCCGAAACCATCCGCCGTGTTTCCATCGCCATGTACGAAGGCGAGATCAACATGGTCATTCATGCCAATGGCGGAACCGCCGACGTGATTCTGTATCCCGACCGGATTCGGATCGTTCTGGCGGACACCGGCCCCGGAATCAAGGATGTCTCCCTGGCCATGCAGGAGGGATATTCTACGGCGAAGGATAACGTCCGCGCCTTGGGATTCGGTGCCGGAATGGGGTTGCCGAACATGAAGCGTTATACCGACCGGATGGAGATTGAATCTGAGGTCGGAAAGGGAACCACCGTGACGATGGAAGTTTTTCTTCCCGGGGCAACTGCCTGACGGTCCGGCCCTTTGCTGAAAGGAGGTTTTCCGTATGTCGAATTTACATTCCGTCTCCCTTCTGAGAGACCGTTGTAAAGGATGTACCGCTTGTCTGAAGCGGTGCCCCACGGAAGCGATCCGGATTCGGGACGGCCATGCCGTGATTCGCTCCGAGCGCTGCATCGACTGCGGCGAATGTATCCGAGTTTGCCCTCATAAGGCAAAAAAGGCTACTTACGACGACTTTTCTGTCCTCGACCGCTTCCGTTGGAAGATCGCCCTGCCTGCCCCCGCCCTGTACGGACAGTTTGAAAACCTCGAAGACGTGGATTTCGTTCTGACCGGCCTTTTGGGGTGCGGCTTCGACGATGTTTACGAGGTGGCCCGGGCTGCAGAACTGATCTCCGAGTATACTCGTTGTTATCTGCGGCGGACCGATATTCCCAAGCCGGTGATCTCTTCCGCCTGTCCCGCCATCGTGCGGATGATCTCTGCCCGCTTTCCGTCCCTGTGTAAGCACGTGTTGCCGATGCTCCCCCCGGTGGAGATGGCGGCCCGCCTTGCCCGGGAAGAGGCGAAAAAGAACCACCCAGAGCTATCTGACGGCGACATCGGCGTATTCTTCATTTCTCCCTGTCCCGCAAAGGTCAGCTACATGAAGAATCCTATCGGAATTGAGAAAAGTGCCATCGACGGGACCCTGTCCATGAGCGACGTCTACTTTCGCCTTGTCCCGGTGATGAACAAGATCACCACGCCCATTTCCTTGTCCAAGACCGGGCTGATCGGGATCAGCTGGGCCGGGTCCGGAGGAGAAGCCTCCGCCCTGTTTAACGACAAGTATCTTGCGGCGGACGGCATGGAAAACGTCATCAAGGTTTTGGACGAGATCGACAACGGCAATATTTCCGGGTTGGAATTCGTGGAGCTGAACGCCTGCAGCGGAGGCTGTGTCGGCGGTGCTCTCACGGTTGTGAACCCTTATATCTCAAAGGCACGGCTTCAGTCCCTTCGTCGGTACTTGCCCGTGTCTCAGAATCGGATCGGGTCGGCGTTGAAGCCGGATTCTACGGAAATCCCCTCCGATTATCTTTGGAACGTACCATTAAAATATACGCCTATTTTGCAGTTGGATGAGGATATTTCCGCCGCCATGCGGAAAATGTCGGAAATTCAGCGGCTTCGGGGCCAGTTCCCGGACCTGGACTGCGGTGCTTGTGGCGCTCCCACCTGTCTTGCCCTTGCGGAGGACGTGGCGTGCGGCGAGGCCCACGAAAACGACTGCATTATGAAGTGGAAGGACGTGCTTTTGGGGAAACATTCTCCGGAAGACCCGTCGGGAGAGGAGCCGAAATGACCGCAAAGGAATTGAGGACGTCCCTGAATCTCCAAGTCCTGTCGGAGCCCGAGCCGGACCGGCCGGTCACCGGCGGTTATGCAGGAGACCTTCTCAGTTGGGTCATGGGACGAGCCCGGTGCGGAGATGCCTGGGTCACCATAATGACCAACTCCAACGTCATCGCCGTAGCGGCTTTGGCGGATGTTTCCTGCGTGATCGTGGCGGAGGATTCCGCCGTGGATTCCAATTTCGTGGAACTGGCGGCAGAGAAGGGGATCAACCTTTATCACAGTCTCACCAATACCTTCGACCTGTGCCGCGGCATCGGTTCTCTGTTGGGCGTATGAGCCGGTACTATTACGATCTGCATATTCACTCCTGCCTTTCTCCCTGTGCGGAGGATGACATGACCCCTGCCAACATCGCCGGCATGGCCTCCCTGAAAGGGTTGACCCTTTTGGCCTTGACCGACCACAATTCCTGCCGGAACTGTCCTGCCTTTTTCGAGGCCTGCAACGCCTTTGGAATCGTGCCGGTCCCCGGGATGGAACTGACAACGGCGGAGGATATTCATCTGGTGGTTTTATTCCCTACCCTGGAGCAGGCCATGGCCTTTGATGCACAGATCCATCCTCGGATCGTCCCCGTCAAAAACCGGCCTGAGATTTTCGGAAATCAATGGGTGGTGGACCGGAACGACAATCTGCTTGAAACGGAGGAGACGTTGTTGATCAACGCCACCGACCTGGACGTGGATTCTGCCATACGGCTGGTCGATTCCTTCGGGGGAGCCCTGTATCCCGCCCACATTGACCGACCGTCCAACGGCATGATTTCCGTCTTGGGCTCCGTTCCCAAGGAGTACGGATTTTCCTGTGTGGAGTTTAACGACGTGACACAGCGAGAACGGATCCTTGCAGAGCAGGGATTGAATTGCATTACCCTGTGCTCCTCCGATGCCCACGATCTGGGCAGTATCCATGAGGCGGAGCATTTTATCGATCTGGAGGATGAGCCCTATTCTTCCGACCTGGTTCGCCAGCGGTTGATAGAGTCCTTGAAACGATGAAGGAATTATCCCTGAACATTCTTGACATAGCCCAAAACTCGGTTTCTGCCGGTGCGAAAAACATTCTCATCTCCCTGGAAGAGGATGATGCCGGGATTCTGACCCTGATCGTCACCGATGACGGCAAGGGGATGGAGCCTGAATTGGTCCGCACCGTCACGGATCCCTTCTGTACCACCCGGACCACCCGGAACGTGGGCATGGGGATTCCCTTGCTCAAGCTTGCCAGTGAACAGACGGGAGGCACTCTGTCCGTCCGTTCGGTTCCCAGAACGGCGGATCCCGTTCATTGCGGGACGACCCTTCAAGCCACCTTTGACACTGCCAGCATCGACTTCACCCCCCTGGGGAACGTGGTGGATACCATGGTGGTGCTGATTCAAGGTCATCCGGAGATCGATTACTGCTTTACACATTCTTCCCCCTACGGTTCGGTCCGCCTGGATACCAAGGAGATCCGAAGCGTATTGGGCGATGAAATATCCCTCGGGGAGTTCGAGGTCCTGGAATGGATCCGAGGCTCTTTGGAGGAACAATACCAAGCGTTTAATAAAAAATGAATCATAAAAATGGAGGCGTAACATTCATGAAAACTCTCGCGGAACTTGAAGCCATCAGAGAACGGATGAGAGGAAAAGTCGCGGTTCGCGAAGCCAGCGACAATGCCACCCGTATCGTTGTCGGTATGGCCACCTGCGGCATTGCTGCCGGTGCCCGTCCTGTCCTCAACACCATCGCTGAGGAAGTTTCAAAACAGGGCTTGTCCGAAACTGTCACCGTCACTCAGACCGGCTGCATCGGCCTTTGCCAGTATGAGCCCATCGTCGAAGTGTACCAGCAGGGCAAGGACAAGGTCACTTATGTCAAGATGGATTCCGATAAGGCCAAAAAGGTTATCGAACAGCACATCAAGGGCGGTAATGTCGTGGCCGATTATACCATTGCAAACAATGCGAAATAAGGAGGAAGGAAATCAATGATTCGCTCTCACGTTTTGATTTGCGGCGGCACCGGTTGTACATCCTCCGGCAGTGCGAAGCTGCACACCAAACTCGAAGAAGAAATTAAGGCAAAGGGCTTGGAAGACGAAGTAAAAGTCGTTCAGACCGGTTGTTTCGGTCTTTGTGCTCTTGGTCCCATTATGATCGTCTATCCCGACGGTACCTTCTACAGCATGGTGAAGGAAGAGGATCTCCCCGAGATCGTAGAGGAACACCTGCTGAAGGGGCGTCCCGTAGACCGCTTGGTTTATAAGGATAAGGCCGAAGAAACCTCGCAAAATGAAGAGGAAACCTATTCTCTGAACGATACCGCTTTCTACAAGAAGCAGATGCGTGTAGCACTGCGTAACTGCGGTGTCATTGACCCCGAAATTATTGACGAATACATCGCCATGGACGGTTACAAGGCTCTGGGGAAGGTTTTGACCGAAATGACCCCCGAGGACGTCATTCAGACCATGTTGGATTCCGGCCTTCGGGGCCGCGGCGGCGCCGGCTTCCCCACCGGGATGAAGTGGAAATTTGCCCGCGCTTCCCAGTCCGATAAAAAATACGTCTGCTGTAACGCCGACGAAGGGGACCCCGGTGCATTCATGGACCGTTCCGTTCTGGAAGGTGACCCCCATTCCGTCATCGAGGCTATGGCCATTGCCGCTTATGCCATCGGTGCAGATCAGGGTTACGTGTACATCCGTGCGGAATACCCCATTGCCGTAAAGCGTCTTTCCATTGCCATTCAGCAGGCTCGCGAATACGGTCTGTTGGGCGAAGATATTTTCGGTACGGGCTTTAACTTCAACCTGGACATCCGTCTGGGTGCAGGTGCCTTCGTCTGCGGTGAAGAAACCGCGTTGATGACCTCCATCGAAGGCCGTCGCGGAGAACCCCGTCCCCGTCCTCCCTTCCCCGCCGTCAAGGGTCTGTTTGCCCAGCCCACCGTGCTGAATAACGTAGAAACCTACGCCAACATTCCTCAGATCATTCTGAAGGGCGTGGATTGGTTCCGTTCCATCGGTACCGAAAAGAGCAAGGGTACGAAGGTATTCGCTCTGGGAGGTAAGATTACCAACACCGGTCTGGTTGAAGTTCCCATGGGTACTCCCCTGCGGACCATCATTGAAGAGATCGGCGGCGGTATCCCCAACGGCAAGAAGTTCAAGGCGGCCCAGACCGGCGGTCCTTCCGGCGGCTGTATCCCCGCAGAACATCTGGACGTTCCCATCGATTACGATAACCTGCTCGCCATCGGCTCCATGATGGGCTCCGGCGGACTTATCGTTATGGACGAAGATAACTGTATGGTCGACATCGCCAAATTCTTCCTGGAATTTACCGTAGATGAATCCTGCGGGAAATGTACTCCCTGCCGTATCGGTACCCGTCGTCTGCTGGAAATGCTGACCAAGATCACCGACGGCAAGGCTACTCTGGAAGATCTGGACAAGATGGAAGAGCTGTGCCATTACATTAAAGAAAACTCCCTGTGCGGTCTGGGTCAGACGGCTCCCAACCCCGTTCTGTCTACCCTGAAGTTCTTCCGGGATGAATACGTGGCTCACATCGTGGATAAGACCTGTCCTGCGGGCGTTTGCAAGAACCTTCTCAAGTACAGCGTCATCTCCGATAAGTGCTTCGGCTGCGGTATGTGTATGCGTGCTTGCCCTGCCAACGCCATCTACGTCACCGATTACACGGCTCCCGGCAAGAAGAAGCCTGCCGTTGCCATCGATACCGACAAGTGTGTTAAGTGCGGTGCTTGTATCGGTACTTGTAAGTTCAGCGCCATCATTAAGAAATAAGGAGGATTGTGGAAATGGCTGATGTAAATCTGAAAATTAACGGCATCCCCGTAACGGTTCCTGCCGGAACGACCATTCTCGATGCCGCCAATAAAGCCGGTGTCCGTATTCCGACCCTGTGCTTTTTGAAAGATATCAATGCGATCGGTGCTTGCCGTATCTGTATCTGCGAAGTCAAGGGTGCCCGTGCTCTTGCCGCCGCTTGCGTATATCCCGTAACCGAAGGAATGGAAGTTTTCACCGACACTCCCAAGGTCATCGAATCCCGCAAGACCACCCTCGAACTGATCCTTTCCAATCACGATATGAAGTGCCTTTCCTGCCCCCGCAGCCAAAACTGTGAGCTGCAGAAGCTGGCCCTTGAATACGGTGTGGATTGCGACCGCTTCCAGGGTGCCAAGACTCCCTGCGAATTGGAAAACACCAATCCCTACCTGATTCGCGATAACGGAAAATGTATCCTCTGCCGCCGTTGCTCCGCCGTCTGCCGTGCCAATCAGGGCGTAGGCGTCATCGGTGCCAACGAACGGGGATTCAATACCCACATTGGCTGTGCCTTTGATCTGGATCTGAAGGACGTTGCTTGTATCGGTTGCGGTCAGTGCACCGTCGTTTGCCCCACCGCCGCTCTCACCGAAAAGGATGATACTGCTGAGGTGTTCCGGGCAATTGCCGATCCCTCCAAGCACGTGGTCGTTGCTCCTGCTCCTTCGGTCCGCGTTCAGATCGCCGAAGAATTCGGAGAACCCATCGGCACCAACGCTGAGGGTAAGCTGGTTGCTTCTCTCCGCCGTTTGGGCTTCGATTCCGTGGTTGACGTTGACGTTGCCGCCGACGTTACCATCATCGAAGAAGGTACGGAGTTTATCAATCGGGTTCAGAAGGGCGGAGCTCTGCCCTTGATTACTTCCTGCTCTCCCGGTTGGGTCAAGTACTGCGAACATTACTATCCCGAATTTATTCCCAATCTCTCTTCCTGCAAATCCCCCCAGGGAATGTACGGTGCTTTGATGAAGTCCTACTATGCGGAGAAGATGGGCTGGGATCCCAAGGACGTTTTCGTCGTCAGCATTATGCCCTGTACTGCCAAGAAGTTTGAACGGACGCGGGAAGGCTACAAGGTGGACGGACTCAATGATATTGACGCCGCTCTGACCACCCGCGAATTGGCTAAGATGATCCGCAAGGTCGGTATTATCTGGGAAAAACTCCCCGATGAACAGTTTGATCCCCTCTTCGGCATTGCCACCGGTGCCGGCCACATCTTCGGTGCCTCCGGCGGTGTTATGGAAGCGGCTCTGCGTACGGTCGTCGAAACCCTGGAAGGCAAGGAATTGGCTTCCGTCGACTTCACCGACGTTCGCGGAATGGAAGGCGTGAAGGAAGCCATCTACAACGTTGCCGGGATGGAAGTGAAGGTTGCCGTTGTCAGCGGTACTGCCAACGCAGGCAGATTGCTCGATAAGATCAAGGCCGGCGAAGCCAACTATCACTTCATCGAAGTCATGGCTTGCCCCGGCGGCTGTGTCAACGGCGGCGGCCAGCCTATTCACGACGCCTACACCCGTGCCAACGTGGATATTCGCGGGCTGCGTGCCAAGGCTCTGTACAATCAGGATGCCGCTTGTGCCGTCCGTAAGTCTCATGAGTCCCCCATCGTCAAGGAATTGTACGCCAATTACCTGGGCGAAGCCGGCGGCCATAAGGCTCACCACCTGTTGCACACTTCCTACGAACCCCGTAAGAAGTATTGATTTTTCTGAAATGATAAAAACGGTCCCTCCCAAATGGGGGACCGTTTTTTGGGAGAAAAAGAGCCTTTTTTGTTTCTTCGGGGGCTTTTTCGGGACAGTTTGGAAAAAGGACTTGATTTTTTTTTCATTTTGTACTATAATAGAGGAAAGAACTTTTTTGAGGTGTGTTATGCGATTGCAAGAATCGGGGGAAATGTACCTGGAAACCATCCTGCAACTGTCCCGGCAGCAAAGCCGCGTCCGTTCCATCGATGTGGTGGACTCCATGGGCTTCAGTAAGCCCAGCGTCAGCCGTGCCGTGGGATTGCTGAAGCAGGGGGGATACCTGAACGTATTGGAAGACGGATCCTTGATCCTGACCGATGCGGGACGGATGGTGGCCGAAAAAACCTTTGAACGCCACAAGGTCCTCACGGCGTTCTTCGTTGCCCTTGGGGTGGACGAAGAGACGGCCGCCTCCGATGCGTGCAAGATCGAGCACGATGTCAGCGACACGACCTTTGAGGCTATCAAACGCCATACCGAAGGCCTGTAATGTATATCATGAAAAGCACCTAAATTTTAGGTGCTTTTGCATCTTGCATTTTTGTTTTAAATATGATATAATAATACTATACGGGTAATAACGTATGGAGACCCCGATTCCTTTCGGAAAAGGATTTCCGCTAAAAAACTCTGAGGAGAAATAGTTATGGAAGGATTTGTTCTTTTTCTCATCGTCGCGGCGGTTCTGATGGTTGTGTTCAGTTGCCTTCGCATCGTTCCCCAAGCCCATGAATTCGTAATCGAATTTTTGGGAAAATACCGCACCACTTGGTCTGCCGGCTTGCATTTGAAGATTCCTTTTTTGGAGAGAATTTCCAAGAAGGTCACGCTTAAAGAGCAGGTTCTAGACTCTCCGCCCCAGCCGGTAATCACCAAGGACAACGTAACCATGCAGATCGATACGGTGGTTTTTTACCGTATTTTTGATGCGAAAATGTACACCTACGGCGTGGTCAATCCCGTCAACGCCCTGTCCAATCTGACGGCAACCACCCTGCGTAACATCATCGGGGAAATGGATCTGGACGGAACGTTGACCTCCCGGGATGTAATTAACGGGAAACTGACCAGTATTCTCGATGACGCCACCGACCAATGGGGCATCAAGATCACCCGTGTGGAACTGAAAAACATCATTCCCCCTGCCGCAATTCAGGCCGCCATGGAAAAACAAATGAAAGCGGAACGGGACCGTCGGGAAACTCTGTTGCAGGCGGAAGGTCACAAAGAAGCTTCCATCACCCGTGCGGAAGGTGATAAGCGCGCTATGGTTCTCGCCGCAGAAGGGGAGAGAGACGCACGTATCGCCCGTGCCGAAGGGGAAGCTCAAGCCATTTACCTTGCCAAAAAAGCAGAAGCCGACGGTCTTCGTGCCTTGATGGAAGCCGGAATCGACGCCACCGTTTTGGAATTAAAGAAGTATGAGGCGCTGACCAACGTTGCCAACGGCCGTGCCGCGAAATTGATTATTCCAACCGATGTGGTTGATACTGTCAAAAAGAACGTAATTTTCAGCGAAACCTCCGGCATCGGCAGCCAAACGGAATCGGATTCGGACCCGCAGCCCGAGAAAAAAAGCGATCCTTGTTGCGATAGGTAAATAGTAAGTAAGAAAAAACACCTGCAGAGATTCGTTTTCTGCAGGTGTTTCCAATTATAGAAATCGGTACGCCAAAAAAAAGAGGATTCCGTTCAGCAGAATACAAAGGGGAATCCCGATGCGGAATTTCAGATGCTTTGTTTTGTGCCGAAACAGCTTCATGCCCAACAGAGCCCCCGGGCCTCCTCCCAAAACTGCGACCCCCAAAAGGACTCTCTCGGGAATCCGCCATTGCCCCTGAATCGCTCTCCGTTTGTCTATTCCAAATAAGAGAAATGCCACGATGTTTGCGGTAATAATCCAGAAAAAAATCAGTCTCATAAGTACCCTCCTTCTATAGAATACCATGGTTTCCCCTTCCTGTCAAGGTGGTCTTTGGAAAAATATCCAAAATAAACCGTTTTGGTTTACAAAAGGTTCAAGGATTGGAAATATTTTTCCCTTGATGGGAGGGGAAATCTATGGTAAAATGTTTGAGAAAGGAGAGACCAATATGAGAAAACTATTGATTTCCTGTCTGTTTGCTCTTGCGCTGGTCTTCATTTCTCCCGGACTTGTCCAACGGGCTCAGGCTTCGGAAACTGCCAAAGCAGGGACCGTAACCACCGCTCAGACCCGTTTGAACGTCCGTTCTTCCCCCTCCCTGTCGGGGACGATTTTGACAGGGCTGAACAAGGGCAGCACCGTGGCCCTCGTCTCCAAATCCGGCGACTGGTGGAAGGTGGAATACGCTTCCGGCCGTTACGGGTATTGCAGTGACGACTACATCACTCCCCTCGCTACCAAAACCGCTACGGTTTCGGCAGATGGGTACCGATTGAACATTCGTACCGGCCCCTCCACCTCTTATGGGGTTGCATCGCAGTTTTCGGACCGGTCTTCCGTAACGGTGCTGTCCTCTGGGGGAGGATGGGCCAAAGTGTTATACGGCGGGACGAAAATCGGCTATGTTTCGGAGGAATTTCTGATCTATCCCTCCTCCGGCTACTCCGCCGTCAAGCTGTCGGTTCCCCGGTATTCACAAACCGATTCCCGGTGGGCTAACGTCCGTTTGGGCAACAGTTGGTATACCATCGGCACCGCCGGATGCACCACCACCGCCATGGCCATGGTGGAAACCACCGTCCGGGGGTATACCGTGACCCCTGCCACCCTTGCCAAGGAGATGAGTTATTCTTCTTCCGGCAATCTGTATTGGCCGTCCTATTATTCGGCTTATACGGGCAGTGACTATCTGTCCGTGGTCTACCGTGAACTGAAAGCAGGCCGCCCGGTCATGATCGGCGGCTTTACCCCTTCGGGTGCACAGCATTGGGCCGTAATCACCGGCTTTAACGGTGGTGCCTTGACTGCTTCCAATTTTACGATTCATGACCCCGGCTCCGCAAGCCGTACCATCCTGGCAGATTTCCAGGCCAAGTACAGCGTATTTTACAAGATTATGATCCGAGGATAAGGACCAAATTTCAAAAGAGCAAACAGGAAAAGGAGAGACTCGCTTTTGCGGGTCTCTCCGTCTATTATAAAATGTAACACTTTTTTCCTTGCATTCTGTCGGATTTCCTGCTATAATGGATTTATCAATTGTTGGGAGGGATCGCCATGTCAGTGGATGTGCGTTTTAAGAAATTGGATTCCAAGGCCCGGGTGCCTTCTTACGGGTCCGCTTCCGCCGCGGGAGCCGATCTGTACGCTCTGGGGGGAGCCGTACTGGAGCCGGGACAGACTCTGTTGATCCATACCGGGATCGCTTTGGAGATTCCCGAGGGGTACGCCGGACTGATTTATGCCCGAAGCGGTCTTGCCACCAAACGGGGCCTTGCACCGGCCAACAAGGTTGGGGTGATCGATGCGGATTATCGGGGCGAAATCATGGTTTCTCTGCATAACCATTCTTCCGAACTTCAGACGGTGGAAGAGGGGGAACGGATCGCTCAGCTGGTCGTAACGCCCTTTCTGCGGGTGGAATTCAACGAGGTTTCGGACCTTTCCGATACCGATCGGGGAGCCGGAGGATTTGGCTCCACCGGGACGAAATGACCCACAGCGGATTTTGAAATTGGACGCACCCCAGGGGGAAAGGCCCCTTCGGGGTGTATTTTTTGTAGTTTTTAGTTTTTTCTCCGGTTCTTCGTGCTTTTTCCAAAGAACGCCCCTTGCTTTTTTCGGGAATTTATGGTATAATAATTAAATATGACAAGAAAAGGGGTTTGATCCATGCGTTCAGAACGGAGAACTCTGGTTTGCTCTTCCTGCGGGAAAGAATTTTCTGCCCGGGTGATCACGCAGGTGGACCGCAGCCGCCCGGAGGATCAGGAGGCAAATCTGGCAGACGGAAGCCTGTTCTCCTTCCGTTGCACCCATTGCGGTGCCGAAATGCGGTATAATCATTATCTTCTGTGGGTGGACGAGGGGCACACCGTTGCCCTTTGCAATATTACGGGGGACGGAGAGCTGGAGGCGATGAACGAAGCCCTGTCGGCCTTGTCTGCCTTTGGGAAAATGTCCCACATCCGCCGCCGTTACGTCAATTCCCCTTCCCGGCTCTGTGAAAAGGCCGAGATCTTCGGGGCGGGGCTGGATGACCGGGCGGTGGAGATCGTCAAATTGTATTTGGCGGAGGAGGTTCGCCGCACCCACCCGAAAAAGATTTTTAACGACGTTTTGTTTTTCCCCGACGGCGAAGAATACGGCTTTGTGTTTCTCTGCAACGACGGGGATTTGACGGTGAAGATTCCCAAGCAAACCTTTGCTCAGGCTGCGGAAAAATTTCAATTTTCCGAGCCGTCTCCCCAAGTGGTAGATGCAAACTGGGCCATTGAGTTTTTGACCGGGGGGAGAACGTAATGCTCAATCTTCGAGAAACCGAGAAGGAATTTCTTTCGCCCCACGTTCTTCCCGGAGGCGTTGCGGTGGATTTTACCATGGGCAACGGGAACGACACCCTTTGGCTGTCCCGGAAGGTGGGGGAGCAGGGCAGAGTCTATGCCTTCGATATTCAGCCTGAGGCGGTGGCCCGGACGGAAGCCCGCATGAAGGCCGAGGGGGCCTTTGAGAATTATACGTTGATCTGCGATTCCCACCATCGGGCGGCGGAATACGTTCAATCGCCCATCTGTGCTGGGATTTTTAATTTGGGCTTTTTACCCGGAGGGGATAAGTCGGTAACGACCCTGGGGGAAACCACCCTGCCCGCCGTGGAGACGGCTCTGTCTCTGCTGGCCCCCAAGGGGGCCCTTCTCGTGGCGGTCTATCCGGGACACGAGGAAGGCCGGCTGGAGGGGGAACTGTTGGAAAAGACCTTTTCCCGGCTGCCCCAAAAGCAGTATAGCGTTTCTTGTCTGCGGATCGTCAACGCTTCCGACTGTCCCTTCTTTTATTTGATCGAAAAAAATAAGTGAGGCTGAAATGACCGAAAGATTATACGATACCGATTCTCATCGGAAAACCTTTACCGCCACGGTGCTGGAGTGCCGGGAACGGGAGGGAGGGTATGACGTGGTTTTGGACCGTACCGCCTTTTTCCCCGAGGGGCGAGGGCAGTACGGGGACCGGGGCACCCTTCAGGGGATCGCCGTTTCCGATACCCAAATCAGAGACGGAATCATTTTTCATCGGACCGAAAAGCCCCTTTCGGTGGGGTCCTCCGTAGAAGGGGTCCTGGATTGGGAGGAACGCTTCCGCCGGATGCAAAATCACTCGGGGGAGCATGTGGTATCGGGGCTTATTCACACTCTGTTCGGGTATGAAAACGTGGGATTTCATCTGTCTGACGGGGAAATGACCATGGACTACAGCGGAGAATTGTCTGCCCAAGACTTGGACCGGGTGGAGAAGGCCGCCAATCAGGTCGTATGGCAGAACCTTCCCGTCCGTTGCCGGTATCCCTCCCCGGAAGAATTGAAAACTCTCAGCTACCGCAGTAAAAAGGAACTCTCCGAAGCGATTCGCATCGTCACGGTGGAGGGGATCGATACCTGTGCGTGCTGTGCTCCCCACGTAAATCGGACGGGGGAGATCGGTAGCGTTTACCTTGTTTCTTCCATGCGTTGGAAGGGCGGCACCCGGCTGACTGCCCGTTGCGGTTCCGATGCCTTGAGGGAGTACGCTGCCCTTCGGGAGGATGAAAAGTCCCTTTCGGCCCTGTTTTCGGTTCCCCGAGGGCAAATTTTCCCCGCGGCAGAAAGGCTTCAGGCGGAGGACGGGGACCTTCGCCGTCAATACGGTGCCCTACAAAAGGAAAACGCCCTTTTGCGGCTGGTACAGCTTCCCCCTTCGGAAGGAAACCTTTGTTTTCTGTCCCCCTGCTCTGAGGCGGACGTGATGCGGGCCGCCGCCAATGTAGGAGTCCAAAAATGTACCGGGGTTTTTGTCTGCCTTTTTGGCAATGACTCCGAGGGCTACCGATACGTTATCTCCTCTTCCGCCGGAGGATTGAGGCAAAAGGCAGGGGAAATCAACGGTGCCCTATCGGGGCGAGGCGGCGGAAGCGATGGAATGATCCAGGGTTCTTTTTCTGCCACGGAAGAAAAAATACGGGAATTTTTTAAGGAGTTTCAGATATGATCAACGTCAACGATTTGAGTTTTAATTTCGGAGGCCAGCTGTTATTCAAGCACGTGGATCTCCAATTTACCCCCGGCAACTGTTATGGGGTGATCGGTGCAAACGGGGCTGGGAAATCCACCTTTTTGCGGATCTTGTGCGGAGAATTGGAGCCTTCCTCCGGCTCGGTTTCCATTGCTCCCGATACCCGCATGTCGGTGTTGAAGCAGGACCACTTTGCCTACGATGCCTATACGGTTCTGGATACGGTTATTATGGGAAACCCCAAGCTGTACGAGGTCATGAAGGAGAAGGACGCCCTTTACATGAAGGAAGATTTCTCCGACGAGGATGGGGTCCGGGCCTCGGAGCTGGAGGGGATTTTTGCTGAAATGAACGGCTGGGAGGCCGAATCCGACGTTTCCCGGCTGATCCAGGGATTGGGACTGAGCGAGGACCTTCTCTACGTTCAGATGGCAAATCTCAATGAAAATGAAAAAATCAAGATCTTGCTTGCCCAGGCCCTCTTCGGGAACCCCGATATTATTCTGTTGGACGAGCCGACCAACGGTCTTGATATTGATGCCGTTCTGTGGCTGGAGGACTTTTTGAGCGACTATTTCGGGACGGTTCTGGTGGTATCCCACGACCGCCACTTTTTAAACGACGTATGCACCAATATCGTCGATATTGACTATTCGGGCATCAAAATGTACGTAGGGAACTACGAATTTTGGTATGAATCCTCTCAGTTGATGCAACGGCTGATCAAACAGCAGAATAAGAAAAACGAAGAAAAAATCCGGGAATTACAGGAATTTATCTCCCGCTTCTCCGCCAATAAATCCAAATCCCGGCAGGCTACCTCCCGCCGAAAACTGTTGGATAAGCTGACCGTCGAGGAGATCCCCGCCTCCTCCCGCAGGTACCCCTTTATCGGCTTCGAGGCCGATCGGGAAGCAGGTAAGGATATTTTGGAGGTGACCGGGCTTTCCAAATCCCTCAACGGCCAGCCTCTCTTTGAAAACGTAACCTTTACCCTGAACCGCAACGAAAAGGTGGCCCTTCTGGGTAATGAATTGGCCGTCACGGCTCTGTTCCGTATCCTGATGGAGGAAGAGGCTCCCGACGGGGGAGAATTCAAATGGGGACAATCCATCACCACATCCTATTTCCCCCACGACAATACCAAATATTTTGAAGATTGCAACGACAGCATCATTGACTGGATGCGGCAATATTCCAAGGACCAGACCGAGAGCTATTTGCGTGGATTTTTGGGCCGGATGCTCTTTTCCGGGGATGCGGTCTACAAGCCGGTTCACGTGCTTTCCGGGGGAGAAAAGGTGCGGTGTATGTTCTCCCGGATGATGATGTTCGGCAGTAAGTTCCTCATCCTCGACCAGCCCACCGACCATCTTGACCTGGAATCCATCACCGCCGTCAACGACGGGCTAAAGGCCTTCAAGGGCGGCCTCATGTTTACCACCCACGACTACGAAATGATCTCCACCGTCGCCGATCGGATCATTGAGATCCTGCCCGATCGGGTCCTGGATTACGCCGGCAATTACGAAGATTTCCTGCAATGGAAAAAGGAAAAGGGCTTTGCCCAGTAATGTTATACGGTCAGCCCAAATAGATACGGACGGCCCTTGCAGATGCAAGGGCCGTCCCGCTGTTATTTGATTTTTTTTCGGTATTCCGAGGGAGAACACCCCATGCGTTTCCGGAAGAAGACCGTAAAATAGTTTTGGGAGGAGAAATTCATGGCCTCCGCAATCTCCGCTACGGGCATTTGCTTTTCCAGTAGCTTGACGGCGTGATGGATCCGCAGTTGATTGTAGTAGGTTTTGGGGCTGATTCCGGCGTATTCCTGGAATAATAATTTCAGATAGCTGACGCTGATGTTCTGATTTTTCGCAAAATCCGATAGCGTCAGATTGTCGCAGACTCCCTCGGTCATGTCGGAAATGATGCGGCGATAGGATTCGGCACTGTCGGAGGTGACCAGCTCCCGGTCCGCGGATTTTTTGCTCAGGCGAATGAGAAAGGAAGAAAGACGGTCCGCCGCCAACTGGGGGGCGTAAGGGTCGGCCTTGTTTTGAAAGGCGGTGCTTACGTTTTCGCAGATGGAAAGGTATTCTACCTTCTCTTCGTTCCGCAGCTGGAATACGCCTTTTCTTAGTTCTCCCGGCAAGTTTCCTTCGGTTTTGAAGGACATAATAAAGCCCTTCGGGGAGCTTCCCGGGGTGGAACGGATGCGGTGAAATTCCATGGGAGCGTGAAGTAGCATACAGTTGTCCTTGAGCAAATAGACCTTTTCGTCCTCCACACACTCCACCGTCCCCTGTTCAAAAAAGACGATTTCCCACAGGTCGTGGCTTTCCCCGTTAAAGACAAAGGTGTCGTCCCAGCGGACCGGGAAGGCCGAGTAAAATCCCCGGATGGAGAATTGCCGGTTCACCACGTTCATTTTAAAAGACAATCTAATCACCTACTGTTTAAAAACATAAATTTTGCTCTTATACCGCGTCAGTTTCTCTTTTTGGCTTATAATGATTATAGCATAAGCGTTCCGATTTGTCAATAGAAACCGATGATTTTTCCGGAAGGGGGAACGGGAATGAATCCGGATGGTGCGGTCCAAGAGAAAGGATACGGCTTTTTGAGGAGAAGTGTCACGGTTTTTTGCGAATTTCCTCTTGCAATCTCTCTCGGGAATTGGTATAATAAAAGCAGTATTTTCTTGAGGTGATCTTATGAAGCGGGCTTCCGGCGTTTTGTTACACGTTTCTTCCCTTTGGGGGGATTATTCCGAGGGATCCTTTGGGGATGCGGCCAAAGAATGGATCGATTTTTTGGCGGATTGCGGATTTTCCTATTGGCAGACTCTGCCCTTTTGTCTGCCCGATGAGTATAATTCTCCCTATTGCTCTCTGTCCACCTTTTCGGTCAATCCTTATTTTATTGACCTCCCTTCCTTACAGGAGGAAGGACTTCTTACGGCAGAGGAACTGGCCCAAGCAAAACAGAATACCCCCTACGCCTGTGAATTTTCCCGGCTGTCCCGGGAACGGATGACCCTTCTTGGCAAGGCCGCTCGGCGGTTTGACGATCTGCAGGGACTGGAGGCCTTCTTGCAGGCCCATCCCCGCACCGCCGATTTCTGCCGCTTTATGGCCATCCGGGCTTCCAACGAAAATGCCCCTTGGACTCAATGGAAAGAGGATCGGGTGGAGGAAGAGACCTTGAGACTGTGGCAGTTTAGTCAGTACACCTTCTTTCGGCAGTGGAAGAAGATCAAGGAATATGCAAACGGGAAGGGGATCTCCGTCATCGGGGATATACCCATCTACGTTGCGTTGAATTCCTCGGACGTTTGGGCGGCCCCGGAGCAATTTTTGCTGGATCGGGAGAATCGACCCTTGGGCGTGGCCGGAGTTCCCCCGGACTATTTTTCCAAGGACGGCCAGCGGTGGGGAAATCCTCTTTACGACTGGAAGAAAATGAAGACCGACGGGTATGCCTGGTGGAAGGACCGGATCGGCTTCATGTGTGAGTTGTTTGACGGCGTCCGTATCGACCATTTCCGGGGATTGGAATCCTATTATTTCATTCCTTTCGAAGAGACCACCGCCCGCAACGGAACGTGGGTCAAGGGGCCGGGAATGTCCCTTGTCCGTGCAATCAAGGAGGCTTCGGGAGATAAACTATTGATCGCAGAGGACCTGGGAGTCATTACTCCTGCCGTCCGGAAGCTGGTCAAGGACAGCGAATTTCCCGGGATGCGGGTCTTTCAGTTCGGATTTCTCGGAGACGAGAATTCTCCTCACCTGCCCCATAATTACGACAACCATTCCATCGTCTATACGGGGACCCATGATAATAACACGCTGTTGGGATACATCTGGGAGTTGGATGATGCCACCCGCCGAAAGGTTTTGGATTATTGCGGATACGACGGGGAGGACTGGAACAACGGATACGATTGTATTCTTCGCACCCTCTTCCAATCCCACGGCGGAATCCTTATTCTTCCCGTGCAGGACCTTCTGCTGTACGGACGGGATACTCGTCTCAATCAACCGGGGACCCGGGAGGATAACTGGTCTTACCGCTTGACCAAGGAGCAATTCCAACAAATCGACCGGGAAAAATTCCGTACCTGGAACCGCCTCTACGGGCGAATATAAAGCCTTGATAAACAGATTCCTGTTACAAAGCACAGAATCAATGAAAATAGCCATGACCGCAGGCCGTGCCGGTGGGTCATGGCTATTGATGTTTTCCATTATTTTCTCAGCCAAGAGGTGGGGGAGAAGAAGATGATCAGGGGGAAGATCTCCAATCTGCCCAAAAGCATGGCAATGGAAAGGACGATCTTGGAAAGGTCTGAATATTCCGAAAAGCCGGCGGCGGGACCGACGGCACCGAACCCCGGCCCAATGTTGTTAAAGCAGGCGGTGACGGCGGAAAAATTACTCTCCAGCCCAAAGGGCTCCAGGGAGATAATGAGAAAGATGGCTGCGAAGCAGATCAGATAAATCCCAAGATAGGTGTTCACTCCCGTCAGGGTCTGTTCTTCCACGGGCCGCCCCTCGAAGCGAAGGGATTTAAAGGAGCGGGGGTGGAGCATTTTTTGAATTTCCCGTCTAATTTGCTTGATCATCAATACGACCCGGGATACCTTGATTCCTCCGGCGGTGGAGCCGGCACATCCGCCTACGAACATCAGGACCAGCAAAATTCCTTTTGCAAAGGCCGGCCAGAGGTTAAAGTCCGCGGTGGCGAAGCCGGTGGTGGTAATGATCGACGAAACCTGAAAGACCGAATGGCGGAGGGTGTCGGAGAGGTTTTTGTACTGAGGAAAAATGGCAAAGGCAATTCCCAGCACCGAGGCCGCCACGATTCCCAAGTAGGTCCACAGTTCTTCGCTCTTGACGGCGGCCTTGAACCGCCGGATCAAGATCAGGTAGTAAACGTTGAAATTGATTCCGAACAGGAGCATAAAAACGGCGATGACCCATTGCAGATAAGGGGAATAGGACCCCAAACTGTCAGCCTTGATTCCGAATCCGCCGGTTCCTGCCGTTCCGAAGGCATAAAGAATACTGTCAAAGGCAGACATTCCTCCCAAAAGGAGAAGGACGATCTGGACCATGGTCATGACGATATAGATCAAATAAAGAATTTTTGCCGTGTCCTTGATCCGTGGGACCAGCTTTCCCACGGTGGGGCCGGGGACCTCTGCCCGGAGGATATGGATAGACCGTTCCGAAATGTTGGGAATGACCGCCATAACGAATACCAGGATCCCCATTCCTCCGATCCAGTGAGTAAAACTTCTCCAGAACAGTAACCCCTTGCTCAGGGCCTCCACGTTGGTCAGAATCGATGCTCCCGTGGTGGTAAATCCGCTGACCGTCTCGAATACTGCGTCAATATAAGAGGGAATCTCTCCGCTGATTTTGAAGGGCAACGCCCCCAGCAGGGAAAAGAGAATCCAAGAGGCGGAAACGATAAAAAAGCCTTCTTTTGCGTAAATAACCGGGGTGCGGGGCTTGGAAAGTCCTATCATCAGCCCTCCCAGTCCCAGGGCAATCACGGCCGTCAACGCAAAGGCAAAGAGGCAGGATTCCCGGTAGATCAGAGAGACCACGGTAGGAAGAATCAAAAAGAATCCCTCCGCAAGGATCATCTTTCCTACGGTGTTTACGATCATTCTCCGATTCATTGCTTGTTCCTCAAAATATCCGAAAGATTCCGAATTCGGTTCCCGGAGGTCAGGATCAGAACCTTATCTTCCCCCCGGATTTCGTCGTTTCCTGCGGGGATGATGCTCTTGCGTCCCCGGGTAATTCCAGCAATAAGAGTATTGGGCTTCAACGGAAGGTCTTTTAAGGGGATGTTGCAGACGGGAGCGTCGGTATGTACGGTAAATTCCAGAGCCTCGGCCTTCCCGTCCGCCAACTTATACAGGGTTTCCACACTACTGTCCAGGGAATTGCCCAGAGCTCTGGCATAGCGGACCAAAATGTTGGCAACGGTCTGTTTGGGGGAGACCACCGAGTCCAGGCCCAGGGATTCGGCCATGGGAATAAACTCATCCCGATTCACCTTGGAAATAACCTTGGGAACCTGGTTGGATTCTGCAAAATAGGAAACGAGAATGTTTTGTTCGTCCAATCCCGTAAGGGCGACGAAGGCGTCAACGTTGGACAGTCCTTCCTCTAGTAACAGCTCCTGCTGTGCCCCGTCTCCGTGAATCATGACCGCCTCCGGCAATTCTTCGGAAAAGCCCTTGCAGCGGGCTTCGTTTTTATCTACGATCTTTACGGAGTTTCCGCCGGCCAAAAGCATCCTTGCCAGATAATAGGCCGTATTGCTTGCTCCCAAAATCATAACGTCCCGGGCTTGCTTTTTCAGAATTCCCAGGCTTCTCAGCAGTTTGGTTACCTCTACGGGAGTGGCAATCAGACCGATTTTGTCCCCACTGTTTAACTGAAACGTTCCGTCGGGGATATAGACTTGATTTTTCCGCTGAACCATGCAGATGAGGAATTTATAGGGATACTTTTTCCGCAGATCCATCAGCTTCATCCCGTCTAAAGGAGAGTCTGATTTCAACTTCAGCTCCACCATTTCAAGGCCCCGGCCCGAAAAGGTCTCCACCCGTGCGGCGGAGGGAAGCTTCAGCATATTATATAACTCCCTTGCAACCATCCGTTCCGGGTTGATGACCAGGGAGATCTCCAGCTGCTTGCGGAGAAAATCCAAGCTCCCGTCGTTATGCTCCGGATTGCGGATCCGGGCAACCGTGTGCTTTGCACCCATACGCTTCGCCAAAAAGCAGCTGAGCATATTCAGCTCGTCGGAGCCGGTCACCGCAACAAACAGGTCCGCGTTTTGGGTCCCAACCTCCAGCAAAAGGTCCCAGTCGGTCCCGTTTCCGCAGGCACTGATTACGTCGTAAAGATTGGTAATATCCTTCAGGACTTGGGGAGAATTGTCAATGGCTACCACGTCGTGTCCTTCACTGACCAGACTTTCAATCAGAGCCGTACCGATCTTTCCGCACCCGGTAACAATGATTTTCATAAGGGAAGCCTTCCTTTCCTTGTCGTTCTGTTTATTATAACATAGTTTTTTTCGATTTTCAACCGTCTTAACAAAAAAGACAAGGTTTTCGGAGGAATTCCCTGGCTTTTTTCGGCTTTTTTCCGACTTTTGTGTGGGAGATATTGACGGAAGCGGCGTTTCGTGCTATAATAAATGATGACTTTATTAAGATTTTAAGACGGAGACAGAAATCATGTGGATAGCAGACGGCTGGAAGGATTTTCAGGTTCTGGATGCCTCGGGCGGGGAAAAATTGGAGCGATGGGGAAAATATACCTTTGTCCGCCCCGACCCTCAGGTGATTTGGAACACCCCCCGGGAACGTTCGGAATGGAAGAGACCCAGTGCCAGTTATTCCCGTTCCTCCTCCGGCGGAGGCCATTGGAACGGTGCGGAGATTCCCATGTTCCGCATCGGATATCAGGATCTGATTTTTCAGATCAAGCCCATGTCCTTTAAGCATACCGGCCTTTTCCCCGAGCAGGCCGTAAACTGGGATTGGGCTCGGGAGCAGATCCGCAAGTCCGGAAGGGAAGCCCCCCAGGTCCTGAACCTCTTTGCCTACACGGGAGGGGCTTCGGTGGCTTGTGCGAAGGAAGGAGCCAAGGTCTGCCACGTGGACGCTTCCAAGGGAATGGTTGCGTGGGCGAAGGAAAACGCCCAGGCCTGCGGCTTGGACAATATCCGCTATATCGTGGACGATTGTGTAAAATTTGTCCAGCGGGAGATCCGGCGGGGAAGACGGTACGACGGACTGATCCTCGACCCTCCCTCCTACGGCAGAGGCCCTGACGGAGAAATTTGGAAGCTGGAAACGGAGCTGTACGGTCTTTTGGATCTTTGCGTTCAGGTTCTTAATGACGATCCTCTGTTTTTAATCCTGAATTCTTACACTACCGGCCTTTCCGCCGGATGTATGGAATATATGCTGGGCTGTACCGTTGCCCGTCGGTTCGGGGGAAAGGTTACGGCTTCCGAGATCGGGCTCCCGGTGGGGGACACCGGGTATTGCCTGCCCTGCGGTGCCACAGCCCGCTGGACGAAGTAACGAACCACCTAACGAAGCAATCAAACCACAAGGCCGCAACGCGACGACGCAACCAGCAACGAAGATGTGTCGTAACCACGCGATGACGCGACGGTGCGATAAGCAAAAGCAAGGAAGCAATGAAACAACGAAGAAACCAAGCGACAGAGTGCCGGGTTTCGGATCCCGGATTGATTCCCCGAAAGGAGGGAGATTTGTGTCTGTAATTGAAGCTAAAAATTTGACCTTTCGATATTCCGCCGACGCTGAGCCGGTGTTAAAGGACCTTTCCCTGTCGGTGGAACCGGGGGAATTCGTGGCTGTTTTAGGACACAACGGAAGTGGAAAATCCACCCTCGCAAAGCACCTCAATGGGATCTGTATTCCCGACGGGGGTGCTTTGACCGTTTGCGGTCTGGACGTGACCGACCCGGGAAATTTGCCGGCCGTCCGACGGAAGGTAGGCATGGTTTTTCAGAATCCGGACAATCAGATCATCGCCTCCGTCGTGGAGGAGGACGTGGCCTTCGCCCTGGAAAATCTGGGCGTGCCCCACGATGAAATGCACAAACGGGTCCAAGAGGCCCTCGAGGCGGTGGATATGGCCCATTATGCCACCCACGCCACCTATAAGCTTTCCGGCGGACAGAAGCAACGGGTTGCCATCGCCGGCATCCTTGCCATGCGTCCCGATATTTTGGTCTTGGACGAACCTACGGCCATGCTTGACCCGGAGGGCCGGGCAGAAGTCATGGGCGTGTTACACAAATTCCATCAAGAAGGCATGACCGTGGTCTTGATTACGCACTTTATGGACGAAGCTGCCCAGGCGGATCGGATCGTGGTGATGAATGAAGGGGAGATTTTGCTGGACGGTGCTCCCGGATACGTATTTCAGAACGCTGGGCTTTTGTGGAGCGTGGGACTGAACGTTCCCCAAAGCACCGAATTGATGTTTTTGCTCCGGGAAGAGGGATATCGGGTTCCGCTGGCCGTTTTGACGGAAGAGGAATGTATCACCGTTTTGGATGACCTCTTGGCGGGACGCATCGGAAGGGAGGACGTATGAGCAATCCGATTCTTCGGGTGCAGGACCTGACCCAGGTGTACGGGGAAGGGACTCCCTTTGAAAAAACGGCGGTCAACGGCGTCTCCTTTGAACTATATGAAGGAGAATTTATCGGGATTATCGGCCATACGGGCTCCGGGAAATCTACCCTGATCCAAATGCTCAACGGGTTGATGAAGCCCACTTCCGGCTCCATTTTCTTCCGCGGAGAGGATATTTGGGGAAAGAAATATGACCGCCGTGCCCTGCGTGCCAACGTGGGTCTGGTCTTTCAGTATCCCGAATATCAGTTGTTTGAAGAGACGGTGGAAAAGGATATTGCCTTCGGGCCTCGGAATATGGAACTGTCCGAGGAGGAAATTGCTCTTCGCATCCGGGAGGGAATGTACTTTACGGGCCTTTCGGATAAATTGAGAAAAAAATCTCCCTTCGAGCTTTCCGGCGGACAGAAACGCCGGGTGGCCATCGCGGGCATCCTTGCCATGCGTCCGAAGGTCCTGATTCTGGACGAACCCACGGCGGGGCTGGATCCCAAGGGATGCAGCGAAATTCTCAGCAATATCCGAGCCTATCAAAAGGAAGAGGGGGCCACGGTGCTTCTCGTCTCCCACAGCATGGAGGATATTGCCGCCCATGCGGAAAGAGTCATGGTTTTGGAACAGGGCAACCTGCGGATGTTTGACGAAACCCGAAGGGTATTTTCCCAGGGAGAAGAGCTTCTTTCCATGGGATTGAACGTCCCCCAGATCACCCGGATCTTCCTGACCCTCAAGCAACGGGGACACGGAACCCTGCCTTCGGTCTTGTCTCCCCGGGAGGCGATTGCCTGCCTTGACGCTGTGACGGGAGGTGTCAAATGATTCGTGATATTACCCTGGGACAATATTTCCCCGGCACTTCCTTCCTTCATCGGATGGATCCCCGGGCGAAGATCCTGTTGATGATCGTTTCCGTGGTCACGCTTTTTACGGCGGATACGGTTTTGGCTTATCTCTTTTTGCTCGTTTCCACTGCCGTAATAATTGCAATGACCCGCATTTCGCTGAAATTTTATCTCCGGGGCTTGAAGCCGCTGTTGTTTATTATGGCCTTTACGGCGGTGCTGAATATGCTCTATTCCGACGGAGAGCCCCTGGTTACCTTTTGGGTCTTTTCCATTTCCTGGGAAGGGATTTTGAAGGCAGTCTTTATGGTGGTTCGCATCATTATGATGGTCCTTACCATGTCGGTGCTGACCTATACCACCTCCCCCTTGCTTTTGACCGGGGGACTGGAACGGTTGCTGTCCCCGCTCTCTTGTTTGAAGGTCCCCGTCCATGATTTTGCCATGATGATGACCATCGCTCTGCGGTTTATTCCCACTCTGTTGGAGGAGACCGAAAAAATTATGAACGCCCAAAAGGCCCGGGGTGCGGACTTTGAAAGCGGAAGCCTGGTCCGTCGGGCCAAGGCCATGATTCCCATTCTCATTCCCCTTTTCGTTTCGGCCTTCCGCCGGGCAGAAGAGTTGGCCGTGGCCATGGAATGTCGTTGCTACGAAGGGGACAACAAAAACCGCACCCGATTTGTGGAATACCGCTTTTCCTGGCGGGATTTGGTTGCACTGATCTTTTGCGTTGTCGTTCTCCTCGGGGTTTTGGTGTTGAACCGAATCATATTGCTGGAGGGGGTAGGCCTGTGAAATACCTGATCCGCCTGTCCTTTGTGGGAACGGCCTACTGCGGATGGCAGACCCAGAAAAACGGACCTTCCGTCCAGGCCTGCGTGATGGATGCCCTGCGGAGGATCTTCGGCACCGTCTCGGAATTTTCCGGGTGTAGCCGCACCGATTCGGGGGTCCATGCACTGGATTTCTGCGTATCCTTTACCGTCCCCGGGCAGATGCCTTGTGAAAAGCTCGTTGCGGCCATGAATGCAACCCTCCCCAGAGATATTTCCGTCCATTCCGCCCGCTGTGTTCCCGAGGATTTTCACGCCCGATACAGCGTAACCAAAAAAGAGTATTTGTATCGCATCCATACGGCACCCGTTCGCTCTCCCTTTTGGGAAGAACGGGCGTGGCACCGGCCGGGGGAATATGATATTTCCCTCTTGAATGAGGCCGCCGCACCCCTCCGGGGAACCCATGACTTTTGTTCCTTTATGGCTTCGGGCAGTAAAATCAAGGATTGCACCCGCACCGTTTTTGACGCCCATTTTGAGCAAGGAGACGAGACCTTGAATTTTTACGTCTCCGCCGACGGATTTCTCTACAATATGGTTCGGATTATGGTGGGAACGCTGATGGACGTCCCCCGCCGTTATTCTCCCCGAGACCTGCAGGAAATCCTGGAAGCCGCAGACCGTGCCCGGGCCGGAATGACGGCTCCCCCCCACGGCTTGTACCTGCACCGTGTGGAATATTGATAAATTGTATCTGAATCGCGTGGAATATTGATAAATTGTATCTGAATTGCGTGGAATATTGATACGGATTGAACTTGTCCCGTGCAGAATATTGATTTTGAAAAGGAGTGACGGTCAATGGATTCTCAAACCAAAAAAACGGTTCGCCGCCTGGATCTGACCAGGGGTGCGTTGGTTCTGACGCTGATCCTGTATATTGCCGTTGCCCTGGTGATCAATTCCTCCTATCTTACCGTCGATCGGTTGATGCGGTTGCGTTTCAACGTCATCCATGCGTTGGGCGGCGGGGAAAATACGGTGCAGTATTATGAAGAAGAGACCGTGGACCTGCAGTTGTTTCAGGATGGCTACGTTCTTTTGACCCGCAACGGAGTGACGGTCTGCGGCGGAGATGGGAACGTTTATTCTTCCCACACCCTGCAGTACAAGCAACCGGCCATGAAGGTCAGCGAGAAATACATTCTCTGCTTTGACCGGGGCGGTACGTCTTGGAGCTTGTTGAACAGTTTTCGCATCCTTTGTTCGGGAACGGAAAGTGCCGATATTATCAACGGTGCCGTATCCGACGACGGGTATTTTGCCATTGCGGCAGAACGGACCGAATACAAGGGTAGTGTTACCGTGTATAATAGGGACGGGACGGACCTTTCCCGGTGGAATTCGGACAGTTATCTTATCGACTCCTTTTTCACCGAAAAAAACCGTCTGACCGTGGTGTCCGTGGCTTCCGACCGGGAAAAGACCCATACGGTATTTACCGTTTTTAATTACAAGAAGCCCGGGGCAGAGGCGGTGGTCACCGCAACGGATACCTTCCCCTTAGCCCTTGGAGAAAAGGGAAACGAAGCCTTGGAGATGCTTACGGCTACCGGGGCGGTCCTGTTCGACGGCAGCGAAGTCTCTCCCGTTCGCACCTACCCGGAGCCTTCTCCCGGATTGTACTGCCAGGGGGACAAGGGAACGCTCATCTCCTACGTTACCATGACGGGAACCATTTTGGTCCAGGGAATTTCCCCACAGGGAGAAGAACTGTTTTTAAAGGAATATCCGTCTCTTCTGTCTTTGGGCTGTTCCGGAGATTTCTATTTTGTTTTGACCGAGACGGTCCTGCAGGTTTTGGATTCCTCCGGCAATTTGATGCTGGAAACTCCCAACGCCGGCTACTCCAAGATCCTCGCTTCCCCGGAGATCTCGGTTTTGGTCGGCTCTTCCGCCATTGAAAAATTGGATCTGTCATCCCTTTCATAGAAGATAAAATCAGTTTTAATCGATTGGCCTAAAATTGTTTTTCAGGAGGACTTTTTATGGACTTGGCAATCAGTACCACCCTTGACCTTGTCATCGTTGCGATTCTGGCCGTCAGTATCTTTCTGGGCGTACGCCGGGGGTTGATTCACTCCATCATCAGCCTTGTGGGCAGTATCGTGGCCTTAGTGCTGGCATTGACTTTTTCTTCCGGCTTAGGAGAATACATTGACGCCAATTACGTTAATGCCCCCATGCGGGGGTGGGTGATCAATCAGTTGTCCGCCTCTTCCCAGACCGTTTCCGCTACCGACTTGGATTTTGACGATCTGTTTGCCAATCAGCCGGAATTTTTCACCGAGACCTGCGATCTTCTCGGGGTGGACGTCAACGAAATCGCCGCATCCTATGAGACCATGAAGGCCGAAGGAGTGGAATACGCCAAGAGTGCCATTATTACCGAGATGGTCGATCCGCTGTCCGCAGTGATCAGCCGAGTAATTGCCTTTGCCGTAATCTTCCTTGGGGCGATGATTGCCATCGTGGTTATTTCTCTGTTCTCCAAGTTCCTAAAAAATCTGCCCATCATCCGTAAGATGGATAAATTGGGCGGAGGAATTTTAGGAGCCGTGACGGGAATTCTGATCTGCTTTATCGTGGTGGCCATTGTTTCCACCGGGGCCAAATATGTTCTCCGGGATCGGAGTCCCTCCGAATTGGATGCGATCAAAAATAAGACCGTGATTTACCGCATCTTCCACGACGTCAATCCGTTGGATCGGATTTTTGAAACCGAAACGGATTAAAATCTCCTGTGTTTTCATGGGAAACACTTCTAAAAAACCACGAAATCTACACAAAATTATGATACCCGTAACCACAGAAAGGTTGTACCCCTATGCTTTGCAGCAAATGTAAGAAGCGTCCCGCCGTTATTTTTGTGACCAAGATCGAAAATAACGAGACCGTCAATGAAGGCTTGTGCATTAAATGTGCCAAGGAGCTGGGCATTAAGCCCATCAGTCAGATGATTGATCAGATGGGAATCACCGACGAAGAATTGGACGATATGTGCGATCAGATGAACGATATGATGGGCGACGGCTTTTCCGCCCCTTCCCTTGACGCTTTCGAGGAGGGCGGTGCCCAGTCCATGAATCTGTTCCAAAAGCTCATGAGTAATTTGACCGGCGGGATGCAGCCCCCGGCCCAGCCCTCCGACCATGGTTCGGCCTCGGAGTCCAAAAAGGACGAGGGCAAAAAGAAAGACAAAAAAGAGAAAAAACAACCCGAAGGACCTAAGCACAAATATTTGGATGCATTTTGCCAGAATTTGACCGAAAAGGCCCGCAAGGGCTCCACCGACCCGGTCATCGGCCGGGAAAACGAGATTTTGCGGGTCCTTCAGATTTTAAACCGCCGCACGAAAAACAATCCCTGTCTGATTGGGGAACCGGGAGTAGGGAAAACGGCTATTGCCGAGGGAATTGCCCAAAAGATTGCCTCCGGCCAGGCTCCCGCAAAAATTGCCCGCAAGGAAGTATGGCTTCTGGACCTGACGGCCCTGATCGCAGGGACCCAGTTCCGGGGGCAGTTTGAGAGCCGGATCAAAGGGTTGATCGAAGAGGTCCGTCAGTTAGGCAATATCATCCTGGTCATCGACGAGGTTCATAATTTGGTGGGGGCCGGGGATTCGGAAGGGTCCATGAATGCTGCCAATATGCTCAAGCCCGCCCTCTCCAGAGGTGAAATTCAGGTGATCGGAGCTACGACCCTTACCGAATATCGGAAGCATATCGAAAAGGACGCCGCCCTGGAGCGTCGGTTCCAGCCGGTCATCGTCAACGAGCCTT
>JAZTWH010000027.1:0-13646 GCA_045635765.1 Eubacteriales bacterium
TTTTGCCAAGCTCTCTCGCATTTTTACGCCGTTTTCTCTGAGGACGCCAACTACCAGCAATACTGCAATACAGAGCACCAAAACCAGCATTTCACGGGCATTGACACCATAGGTGAAGATCTGGCCGTCAAGTCCAAACAGGAAATCCAAGTCAAAGGGGACGATCTGTCCCTTCCACTCCAAGGCTCCGTTGTTGATGCCGTTGATTAGCATTTTATATAATTCCGGAATTTTTAACTGAAAATAATCCACTAAAATCAGGGCGGCCAATCCAAAAAACAATAGCCAGGAATACCGCAGATAGTAGCGATTTATGTGTTTCCCGAATACCATAATAACTCCCTGCTGATTTGAAAATGTTTGGTTAGATACCATTCGCCTTATCATTTAAAACTATATGTATTATAACATAAAAGCTTGCGTTTGGCAATATCCAGGGAATTTGTTGCTCTTTTTTTAACATTTTTCTATTGCGGATGACTGCATAATAAAAGCAGAAGATGCAAATCAATAATTTCCCCAAAAGATAGAATATTTTTTTATTTCCCTCAATACAATGCAATATAACCAACAATCGGGGAAAGGTGATTCAAATGTTTATTTTTTCGACAAAACTCACAAAGACAAAGATTTTGACCATCGCATTGGTCAGTGCCTGCTTGGTTCTGCTTCTTTTGATTTCTCTGCCCACCGGAATCAAGGCTTCCAAGGATGCAGTGCGGGGGGAAACCAACGAGGAACGCATTGAATATCTGCAAACCTTCGGCTGGCGGGTTTCCACCGACCCGGTTGAGGTCGTCAACATTACCATCCCGGAGGAATTTGATGCCACGTATAATGAATACAATGCGTTGCAAATCAGCCAAGGCTTTGACCTGAGTGGATATAAGGGAGATGCGGGAACCCGGTACACTTATACCATTTCAAACTATCCCAACGAAACCTCGGCCCAGGTGTTAGCAAACGTCATTGTCATTGACGATCAGATCGTTGCGGCTGATATTTCCAGCGTGTCTTCCGGAGGATTTATGCATACGTTGCAGATGCCGGAGAAATCGAACTCCCAAGCAATTGACAAAGAGTCGGCATCCACCGGGCTGACAAAGGACGAAATGCTCAATTCCTTAGGAAACAATTCAAAATAATAGAGTTTTACCCTTGACATCCTCCCAATAAAATGATATAATATTTCATGTAATATGAAGTATTGTTCGGCTATTGGGAGGATCTTTATGAAACGAATTCTTTCCTTATTCGTATTTTCTATATGCCTTATCATGTTATCAATATGCACCTGTGCTCAATCGGCGGATAAGGGGGAACTGGCAAGTCTGTTGAATGAATTTCCCGATCCATCGCTGTATACTGCGGAATCATACGATATTTACCAACAATCCATCGACCGAGCCCTGATTGTTTATGAAGGGGAAGGAGCTTCGCAGGAGGATGTAAATCTTGCGATAACCGAATTAAAAGCCGCAAAGGAACAGCTTGTTTTGATTTTAAATAGAGAACCACTCCTGGATTATGCGGCACAAATTGAGGAATTTCTTTACGAGACAACCTATCGTCTCAGCGAGGAATCAATTCAAATTTTAACCGAAGCAAAAAACGAATTCCTCCAACTGTATTCCAGCGGAGAGCTGACCCAAGAGCAATTGGACAACGCCGCATCCAAATTTTCCGACATGATTGAAATTGCGGAATCGGGAAAAGAGATTAAAAATTTTTCCGATAAAGATGCTGATTCTAATATCATTGTTGCGAAAAAGATATTCAGCAACACCCAAGGTCTGGGTCGGGTCACAACCATCCGTCTGACCCTGTTGTGTATCGGGGCAGGCTTCACTGTGATCGGACTGGTCATCGTAATTGTGTATTTAAAAACGGGAAGAAGTAAAAAAAAGCAATAAGAGCCTCATGGAACGAAGAGCGGAATGCGTGATGCATTCCGCTCTTCTATTAGTTTTCCGGGGTTCTTACAAAAGTTCTCTTAACTTGTCCAGGAAGGCCTCTTCCCCCCAAGTGTTGATCTTAAAGAAGAGGGCCTGACTTCCCCCTGCTGTGATAGCTGAAAGGTGAATGGGTCCGTCTCCGTTTTGAAAAAGAGTAACGTTCAGGCTGACCCGATTCCCTCCGGTATAACTGTACCGTTCAAATACGCGGACGCTGCAACGGGCGTCCCCGCATTGAAAATCACTGGACTCCTCAAGGGTCGCGGACATACTTCCGTTCATAATTCCATCTTCGATGACATTAAGCCATTGATCAAAATTACCGGATAGAGAATGTTCTAACTTTGCCATAAAAATCCACCGATATTTTTTGCTGAAAGAATTTTAATCTGCAATGGACAAGAATCAAAGATTCATCATCCACAAATGATTTGCACGGATGTCTTCCAAGGTATTGCGGCCTTCCCGGTCTTCGGAACGGGAGATCTCATAGACGAAGGGCCCCGTATAATCAATCTTCTCCATTTCCTCTTGCAGTTCCTTCCAATCCACCAGACCGTCGCCGGGGAATTGATGTCTTTCATCAATAAAGTCGTAGTCAGAAATGTGAGTGGTAACGATCTTACTGCCGATGGAACGAATAAAATTCGTATTGGTGTCCTTCATAAGATGATTCGTGTCAAAGCAAACCCGAAGGTCGGGATTGCGGTCCAACAGGTATTGAATTTCTTCCACACAATTCCCAAGACAAGTACGAGGCAGGCTTTCTATGGCGATTTGCATCCCGACTTCCTTGGCGTGGGCACACAAAACGCCGAGGCTGTTAGCACAGCATTCCAGCATTTCCTCCCGCCCGCCATTGTAGAATCCATCGAAGCTCCCGTGAACTACGGCAACCTTAAACCCAGAGTCTCCGGCAAGACTCAGAATTTCGCACAGACGATTCAGCGAACCTTTTAACCGTTCGGGATTGGAATCGGCGAGGCAGCAATAGGAGGGAAGGTGCGTGGACCACGCGTCTACTCCCGTATTCTTAGACCAGAGAGGAATATTTTTCCAATTTTCGTACCCCACGTCATTTCCGCCGGAAAATTCAAGGCTCTTGATTCCTGCCTTTGCATAGCCTTCCATTAAACTTTCGGTCAGTCCGCCAAAACAGCCGGAGGACAACCCGGTATTCCATTCTTTACGATTCGTCATAATAAAAACCTCCATTTATTATAATTTATTTTTTCGAACAAGAAATGAGTGAGAAGATACGTATTTGTCATATTCAATGGTAAGCTTCATCTCCGGATGAGGAGCAAAAAGAATCTGTGCTCCGGTCTCATCATAGATCCGGGTAGCGGAAAACTTTCGCAAAGGCTGGCCCGGTTCTACGATAATCAACTCATCCCCTGCACTGATTTTGTTCTTTTCCGTCACCAGAAGTCGACGGCGAAGAGCATCATAACCGGTGATCATACCGACCAAATCGTAGTTTCGGATATAGGACGGTTCGGAATAATTCTGACCGTTCAGTTCCGGGTCCGGAAAATAAAAACCGGTGTAATAGGGACGGTGGCTGACCATATCCACCTGCTCCACGTAGGAAGGTAGGTTTTGGCCGTAAGCAATGACGTCTCGGAAGCAATCGTCAACCGCCCGGCGATAAGCTTGGGTAATTACCGCAACGTAGTACTCTGTTTTGATTCGTCCTTCGATTTTAAAGCTGGAAATTCCGGCCTCACACAGTTCGGGCACGTGTTCAATCATGGAAAGGTCTTTGGAATTCATAAAGAGCGTTTCCTTTTCCCCTTCCACCACCGGAAAATACTGACCGGGGCGTTTTTCTTCCACCAGTGCATATTTCCAGCGGCAAGGCTGTGCACAATATCCGCGATTGGAATCTCTTCCCGTCAAAAACTGAGAAAGGAGGCATCGACCGGAATAGGCCATACACATGGCACCGTGAACGAAGGCCTCTAACTCCAGATCTACCGGGACACGACGCCGAATCTGTATGATTTCATCCAGCGAAAGCTCTCGGGCCAGCACGACTCTCTTGGCTCCGAGGTGGTACCATGCCATACAGGTTTCGTAATTGGTCACGTTTGCCTGGGTTGAAATATGGATGTCTAATCTGGGGGCATATCTGCGAAAAACGGTAAAGGACCCCATATCGGAGATAATTACGGCATCTACCCCAGCCTCCTGCAAAAAAGAGGCATATTCCGGCAGGCGGTCGATCTCATCATTTCGGGGAACCACGTTGCAGGCAACGTAGATTTTTTTCTGTTTTCCGTGAACGTACTCCACCGCCCGTTTTAATTCCCCACGGGAGAAATTCCCGGCGGCGGCCCGCAGAGAAAATTCCTCTCCCCCCACATAGACCGCATCCGCACCGTATTCAATGGCATAAATTAAACGGGAAAAATCCCCGGCGGGAGCTAAAATTTCAGGTTTATTCATCGGAAGTACACCTCCGCTTCACCGATACGGTCATCCCATCACTGATCGGGAGGACCACCGTAGTTAATTCAGCATTGGACTTTAACAAATGCAGGTATTCCTGAAGTCGATTGACAATGGTTTGGTTGCGGTGACAGTCAGGCTTTCCGGCAGACACCTGACCTCGGAACAGGACGTCGTCAGAAACCAAAAGACCACCCTCGGACAAAAGACGAACGCACTGAGGGAGATATGCTGGATATTGTCCCTTTGCCGCATCCAGATAAATGAAATCGTAGGGGCCCGTGAGATTCTTCAGAATGACCCCGGCATCGCCTTCAAAGAGTGCAATGTTTTCCTTCTGGAATCGGGAAAAATTACGCTTTGCATCGGGAATCATTGCCGGATTTCGCTCAATGGTATCAATAAGCACATCCGGACAGACAGTCCCCATGGTAATTGCGGAAAACCCCACGCAAGTTCCGATCTCCAGGATCCGTTTCGGCTGATGAAGAGTGCAAAGAAAAACCAGCAATTCCATTGCCTCCGGGGAGGAAACAGGGAATCCGGCGGCCCGGACCTCCGCCTCAAAATCAATCAATGATTTGGGCATCAATGACGGCAACGTTCTCAAATAACGCTCCGTTATCGGATCAATCAAGCAATCAAGAGCCATGGAAAATTCCTTATCGCAAATATTTATTTACGTTAGTCATATGCTCTTTATAGTCTTTTGCAAAAATCGTTACGCCGTCGGGAGTCCCGATAAAGTAATAATAATCACTTTCTTCCGGCTGACAGGCAGCCACGGCAGCCTCAATTCTGGCACAACAAATGGGAGTGGGAGACAACCCCTTGTGCATATAAACGTTGTAAGGCGTGTCGGTATTCAACTGGTCGTAGGTACAGCTGGGCAGCCGTTCCTCCTTCGGAATCATGTAGCTTACCGTTGCGTCGCTTTGCAGCTTCATGTCAATGTCCAGCCGATTGTTAAAGACCGAAGAAATCAGTGCAAAATCGGAAACATTCCCCGACTCCTTCTGGATAATGGACCCGAGGATCATGGCCTCGTAAACGGTCATGTCGGCGGCATTCGCCTTTTGTTCGAGCCCGGCATTTTGGGCCTTTTTATTAAATTGATCGATCATCTTGGAAAACAACTCTTCCTCAGTGGAATCCAGGAAGAAATCGTAGGTGTCGGGATACAAAAACCCTTCCAGCCGAGCGTAAACGGGAACGCCTTCCGGCAAAGAATCTACCTCCGGGATGTAAACGCAGTTGTAGTCGGCCTCCAATGCGGCATAAAACCCGTCCCGAGTCCAAGAGGTTCCCTTTTCGGCACCCACCGAAAGGAATTTATCAATAATATCCGTTACTTCCGTCCCCTCGGGAAATCCGATCCGGACCGAAGGGCGGTAATTGGGGGCTTTCTTCAAGATATTCAAAATCTCTTGATAGGAATCGCCGACACTGAATTCATAGGTCCCAACCTGCAATTTATTGTCAATACTTTGCTGGCGGGCCATGAGTACAAACCAGAAGGGAAACTCCACAACGCCTTTCTCTTCCAGCTTCGACGCAATTCTCTTGGTACTGTCGCCGGACACAATTTCAATGGTCACGAGCCCCGTCAAGGAATTGTCGCCATTCACGTCCTTCTGCAAATTGGAATAGATTACAAAAGCGGTAATGGCCGCAGCCGTAATAATAGCAAGAACAATCCCCAAAACGACCAAGAGAACGATCTTTTTGGTTTTTGCCTGTCTTCCCCGTCTTCCCATATTATTTTTCTCCTTTTGCGATTTTTTCTTCCCATCGGCGGGAATTTTCATTGATGCGGGAACGATCTTCCTCTTCCCGTTTCAGAATAAGCTTCTTCAAAAGATGTAAGAGATGGCAGACTGCACCGATCAGGCAGACGACCACGACGTGAATCGTCAAATCGCCGATCCCGGCATCCACCAAACGGGTCCCGTAAAGGGCAAAAAAATAGGAAACGAAATTAGATACAAAATGGGCAACGATGGCTCCGTATAGAGAACCGGTAAAATAAACCAGCAAGGCCAACATCACTCCGGCGTAGAAGTCGGTCAAAAAGTACCAGCCCGGACCGTGCAAAAGCATGAACAGGAGCGAAGAAAAGCCGATGACGTAGATATTTTTCAATTTCGCGGAACGAAGCATGGTCAATACCGCACCCCGGAAAAACAATTCCTCGAAGACGGCAGGCAAAATCGCAAGGGAGAAAATCGCCGCCCCAAGGGAAGAATAACCGTTTCCGGAAAATGCCCCGGGGGCATCTACCGCAAAAAGATCGTAAAAGAACGCGGTGACATAATTCATCAAAAAGGAACCGCAGATCAGCAGAATACAGATAGAAAAGGTCAACTGCCATTCCAAAAAGGACATGGGTTTTAAAGAAAAAAAGCGGGGAGTTCGGATGCGAGGGGAAAGAATCTTCAGAACCAAAGCCCCCAAGAAGAAAAGGGCGGCTCCGACCAAGGCAAGGAACAGAAGATTTTCCGTCACCTCAAAAAATCGAAGGACCCACAAAATCCCCAAAATCAGTGCGGACGTAACCGAGACGGCAATTACTTTTTTCATGTTATTCTCCAAAGGGCGGAAGGAACAAATTTTGACGCACGGTCTCGCAGGCTTCTTTTCCCGCAAAAATCTCCGTGATCGTCCATGCAAACTGCCAAGCAACGCCGGCCGATTTTGCAGTTATGATCCGGCCGTCACGAACCACGGGGGTTCCAGAAATACGGGATTCGTAAAGGAATTCCTCAAAGCCCGGATAACAGACCCCTTCTTTATGCCGCAAATATCCGCGTTTCCCGAGAACCATGGGGGCAGCACAGATGGCGGCAAGGTACCCGCCCCGATCGTATACGGAAGCAAGAATCTCTGTCATACGGGGACATTCGTCCAGATGAGTGGTTCCGGGCATCCCGCCGGGCAGAACCACCATTTTTGCATCCGCAAAATCCACGTCAGACAAATTTGCATCCGCAATCACTTCTATCCCATGAGCACCCCGAACGGGCCCCCCGTTCAAAGAAACGGTGGTTGTGGGAACTCCGGCACGGCGAAGAAAATCAACGGGGGCCAGAGCTTCAATCTCTTCAAAGCCATCGGCCAAAAGAAGGTATACCATAAAGTTCACCTCAGTTGTACATACAGTTCAGATACAAGTCAGTCCGGGACGAAAGATTCGCAAGAGCATCGGAGAAAGCATAAAGCATACCGATGGTTTTCTTTTCCCCTTCCAAATTCGGATGTTGGATCTTTAGGGGCAGATGATAATGGGAAAACAATGCAGCCTTCAAGTCCGATTCCACTCCGGTCCATTCCCGGACCACGATCTCGGACGGGGATTTCTGAAGAAACGCACAGCCGGTAGAATAGGTCAGAAATTCACAGGGTTGTGTGGGATGGGTGTACTCCGTAACAGCCTGCAAAAAACGGTCTTTGGTTTTATAAACCCATCCGTCTTTTCTGTACTTTTTCAAATACTCATCGTAATACGCATCCATACTTTTGAGAGGGGCCTTGGGCAGATCGGCGGCCAAAGGCTCTCCGGGTTCTGCACAGGTTTCAGAATAGTAAAATGCGGTCTTAAAGCCAATTTTTTCATAAAATGAATACAATTTTTCGGAAACGGGAATCACGCAAACCCCACAACAATCCCCTCGTACCAAGGATAGTGCCCGGGAGATCAAGAGAGACATATAGCCTCTCCCTTGTTGGGCCGGATCGGTGGCAACGCAACTGAGAAGGCGGATCGGCAAGTCTTCCCCACCCACGCAGATGCGATATTCCGGCAAAAACAAGGCTGCGGCCAAACGGCCGTCCACTGTCAATGCAAAAATGTCAGAGGGCTTCAAATAACCGCAAGCATACATATCGGAGACAAAATCAGACTCATCGCCAAAGGCTTGTCCCCACAAGTCAATCAGTGCATATCGGTTATCGTATCCGCGGATCAGGGCAACAGACATAAATCCTCCGAATGATTATAAAAACCGTTCAATTTGACGGAAAATCTCCCCGGAAATTTCCTCTTTGGGAAGCATGTTTCCATGGTCGTCCAGGCACGAAATCCGATGGAATCCTAAATTTTCACAGCAATAAATGCCCATTTCATAGCACCGACGGAGATATTCCTGGTCCCGTTCGTGAATGTCCTTTTTCGATTCATCTCCCTCATAGCGACTGCTCATCAGCCCCCCGGTGATCTTCGGAGGAACGTCTAAGAAAAACACTGCGTCGGGACGGGGGATGCCCATCTTTTCAAATTCAAAATCGTAAAGCCATTCCATGTACGGGACTCGCTGTTCTTCCGGCAATTTCGCACACTGATGGAGGAGATTGGACGAGACGTACCGATCGGACAAAATAATTTTCCCGGAATCGTAAGATTGCCCCCATTGGGTCTTATAGTAAGCAAAGCGATCTACAGCAAAGAAAGCGGAGGCGGCAAAGGCGTTGACAGAATTGGCATCGGCACCGTATGCCCCGGCAAGATACTGCTCAACGGGGGCACAGGCGGGAGAACCGTAATTAGGAAGTTTGATCTGCACGACGTCCTTTCCGAAATGCTCGAGCCGTTGACGAAGCAGAGACACCTGCGTGGTTTTTCCGGAGCCGTCAATTCCTTCAATAATAAACAATCTTTTCAAACCGACAATCTCCCCTTTCCCCATAGAATCTTAATAATTTAATTATACCATAACTGTAAGAAAAGCACAATAGAATTCTCGAAAATGATACACTTTTTTCACCATTCGTCCAGCCCGGACCGTTGCAATGCTCCAAAAATCCGCTTCCGAAGGCCCGGGTACCGTTGTTCCATCTCTTTCATAAGATCTTTCATTTCCTGCCGTTGGGTCAAGCCGTTTGCCGGGCAGGGGTTGGAGATGATGGGAATCTGATTGGAATAACAAAACCCCTTCACTGCCTTTTCCTGCACGTAAATCATTGGCCGGATAACGGTTACGTCCATTCGGTCAAGGTAGGTGACCGGCTGAAAACAGCCCAGGCGTCCGCCGTGGATCAGGTTTAAGAGAAACGTCTCTAAAACGTCGTCATAATGGTGCCCTAATGCCACTTTGTTGCATCCCAATTCCACAGCGGCACGATTTAAGGCCCCCCGACGCATTACGGCACAGAGAGCACAGGGGTTTGATTCTTTTCGTACGTCAAATATGATGTGGGCAATATCCGTTTTTTTTCGAACACATTCGATTCCGGCCTCTCGGATTTTTTCTTCCAAGGGGCCGTAATCCATGCCTACGCCCATGTCGATGATTACCGCGACGAGGGTGAATTTCTTGGGATAAAAATGAGACAGACGCTCCAAAGCAAAGAGCAGGGCTCCCGAATCCTTCCCGCCGGAGACCCCAACGGCGATTCGATCTCCTTCGGAAATCATGTCATATTCCTGGATTGCCCGACGGATCGGGCCGACAATATTAGTCAAAAGAAATCCTCCAAGAAAAAACGGAGACCCGAGGGTCTCCGTTTTATAGGTAATTAAAGAGCCGCTTTTGCCTTCTCGACGAGAGAGGTGAATGCAGCGGGATCGGAAACAGCAAGCTCCGCAAGAACCTTACGGTTCAGGGAAATATTTGCTTTCTTCAGACCGTTGATGAAGCGGGAATAATTGATCCCGTTCTGAGCACAAGCAGCGGAAATACGGGTAATCCAAAGAGAACGGAAATCTCTCTTCTTCAGCTTTCTTCCGATATACGCATAGGTCAGAGACTTCATGACCGCTTCGTTTGCAGTACGGAACTGCTTGGATTTTGCACCAAAGTAACCCTTGGCAAGTTTCAGAATCTTCTTACGTCTTTTGCGCGTCATCATTGCGCCTTTTACTCTAGCCATTTTCTATCTCTCCTCCTCTTATGCGTAGGGAATCAACTTTTTAATGGTGGGAGCGTTTGCGGGGCTGGCATAACCGGCTTTACGCAGACCTCTCTTGTACTTGGTGGTGTGCTTGGTGAGGATGTGTCTTCTGTTGGCACGGTTCAACTTGACCTTGCCGCCTTTGGTAACGCTGAAGCGCTTTGCAGCACCCTTGTGGCTTTTCAACTTCGGCATAATACTTTCTCCTTTATAAAAATGATTTGATTAACGGTGAATATGGGAATCCCGACGCAAAAATAATTATTTGACAGGCTTGGGAGCCAAAATCATAATCATATTCCGGCCTTCTAATTTTGCGGGCTTCTCAACGACCCCAAGTTCAGAGCAAGCCTGAGCAAACCGTTCCATAACCTCCTGACCGAGTTCAGGGTGTTGGATCTCGCGGCTACGGAAGCGAAGAGAAACCTTGACCTTATCCCCACCCTTTAAAAAACGCAGGGCGTGGTTTTGCTTGGTTTCCAGATCATGCTGTTCAATACGAACGCTGAGCTGAACTTCCTTAATGGATACGATCCGTTGATTCTTCCGAGCTTCTTTTTCCCGTTTTGACTGTTCGAAGCAGTATTTACTGTAATCCATGATCTTACAGACGGGAGGAACGGCCTGGGGGGAGATCTTTACCAGATCGAGACCCTTGTCGTAGGCAATTTTCTGAGCGTCACGGGCAGATTTAATCCCCAGCTGGGAACCGTCTGCGTCGATCAGCCGGACCTGGGCATCTCTGATTTCCTCGTTGAGCTGGAATTTTTTTGCGTTGATGGGAAAACACCTCCAAAAATAAGAAAATCGACAGAGCAAAATTCGTCCGTCGATAAGGCATCCGTAAGGATACTCTCCATATTAACCCAGCTCGCGGTGCGGCAGGGTGAGACGAAGTCTGCTTCATTGTGCTTAAATAGTATACTATATTTTTTCGGATTTGTCAAGTACTAATTGTTTCAAAATTTCAACAAATTTATCGGAAGGCTGAAAAATTACGGCAAAATCTCCCTCTTGGGATGGGGTCAGAAGCAAATAGGCGGATTTTTCATCGGAAACGCCGAAGG
Organism: Eubacteriales bacterium; assembly: GCA_045635765.1. Taxonomy (GTDB): domain Bacteria; phylum Bacillota; class Clostridia; order Oscillospirales; family UBA644; genus RGIG995. The sequence continues at coordinate 11,363 of JAZTWH010000027.1, forward strand.
ATATTCGGTTTTTTCGTAAATTCCTCTCTTCGATCAATTCAGAGGCCTGGGAAAGGGGGATCAGCCGGGTCTCCTCCGTCAGAGATTGCTCCGCAACAACCGCCTCCCTTCCCCCGATTTTTGACCGAATGACAAAAACGGAGTCCATTAGGGTATATTTATATTCTGTTGCATAGGACCGAAGAAAGAAAAAAATCAACAGACCGATTCCTAAAAACACCAAAAATTCATACACGGCCTTGACGTAGGGATAGTCAAACAATGCCGGGAGCCAGCCGGGAAGAGACAATGCAAGAAAGCCGCAAAGAACAACAAAAAAAACCGATCGAAAGGCCCCGGGACGCTTGGGGGCAATTTCTTCAAACATAAAGCAAACCTCTATTTTTTAACGATAACCTTTAACGTGTCCGGGAAGGAGGACAGATCCGAATAAAGGGATTCTTCGTTGCTCGAAAGATCCAGCGTTCCGGACGTAAGATCCAATGCAATCGCACCCAAAGCCGCCAGCTTGTTGTTGCTGAGATCTAAATACTGGAGATGAGAAAAACCAAGGACTTCAATGGTCTGAAGCCCGTTGCCGGACAAAACCAGCGTAGCAAGGGTCGGAAGCTCCCCAAGATTGGAAACCGAAGTCAGATTGCACTTGGAAAAAGTGACCGATCGGAGGGAAGAAAATCCGTGCAAGGTGGGAGATCCCAGGTTTCCGCCAACAACCGTAAAAGATTCCAGGGCGGGAAGTGCGGTCAACCCGGAAAGATCGTTAAGCTCGGAGCAAGACTCAAAGGTGAGAGATTTCAATCCCTCGTGGTCGGAGATTTTGGGGGCAGATACCGAAGAATTGACAACCGTCAGCGACTCCAGTGCAGGCAAGGCTCCGACGGCGGCAACCGCTTCATCGTCTCCCCCGTACAGGGTCAGGTTTTTTAAAGATTTCAATTGGCTGACGGCTTGGGGAGTAACTCCCGAAAGATGCACGGAGAGGGTTTCCAGATTCGAAAGAGAGGACAGCAGATTTTCAGCACAAGAAAATTCCTTGGAAAGATCCAGCAACTTTAACGCCGGAAGATTCAGGGCTGTAGGTTCCGTATATTCCGTCTGACAAGCCAATTCCAAGGATGCCAATGCAGGAAGATTCAAAACAAGACCCTTCAGAGGGTTCCCGGAAAGAGACAGGGATAATAAGGATTCCGAAGACAAGGAAACATTTTGCAGAGCATTGAAGGAAAGGTTTATGGACTCTAACTTGGAAGCCTTGCCGGGAAAAAATTCCGTAAGAGAGTTATTGGACAGATTCAGGACTCTCAGCGTACAATCTTTTTCGGAGGTAATCGAGAAATGCAAAAGACCGTTGTTGGCAAGATTCAGTTCCTCCACATCGGACCAGGCATCGGTCATGGAAAAAGAGGCAATTTGATTCCCCGAAAGGTCCAACTGTTTTACTCCAGTCTTTCCCATCGCGAGGGTCGCATCGGAAATCTGATTTTGAGAAAGATCTAATTTTTGCAACGCCGTAAAGCCTGTGATCCAAGAGAGATCGGTTACGTTGCACCCGGAAAGAGAAAGGGAAACCAGTTGGGGAGTCTTCGTCAAAGAGGTGTAATCCCCGATGGGGATCCCATTCAAAGTCAGATCGGTCAGCTGAGACAAAGAGGATAGAAATGACAGATCACTCACATCCGTGCCCGAAAGATCCAAAGATGTCAAATTGGAACAACGGGCGACGTCATTCAGAGTTTCGAGGGTGCAATCGGTAGCAACCAAGGTCTTTAAATTGGGAAATTTGGTTCCGATGCCGTCGAAAGAGGCCAGGGAATTACCCGAAACGTCCAATCGCTCCAGGCCGGCTATAACCGGGAGATCTGAGAAGGAAATGATGACGGAGTAACCGGACAAATCCAAATTCTTCAGGGGAAGTTTTCCTAGAATATCCAAAGATCGGATATCTGAGGCAGAATCCCCGTCGGACAACACAGACGATCGGGCCGGATTACGGGACAAAGAAAGGTTTTCCAACTTTAAAAGATAAGCAAATCCGCCTAAATCCTCCAGGTTGTTCCCGGTCAGATCAAGGGATTTTAAATTAGGGAAATAGCGAAAGTCGTAGGCGACCCGAATCTTAGGTCCGAGACTTTTATCATAAGTGCAATCCAGCGACTCCAAGGAAAGGCAGTCCCCAACGGTGATGAGATCTTCTTCCTCCAAGCCCAAAGCCTTCCGGACGTAAGGTTCCAACCCACCGTCGATGAAGGTCATGGGGGAGCCATAGATGGTTTCCTTTAATTCT
>JAZTWH010000028.1:0-4839 GCA_045635765.1 Eubacteriales bacterium
ACTTTGGCCTCCAAACTCAACCGTGCCCATGAAATCCCGGGAGAATGTGACGGAATCGACGGGCTGGAACAGGTGGATAAGGTGGTCAATATTGACCAGAGCCCCATCGGACGGACTCCCCGTTCCAACCCTGCCACCTACACGGGAATGTTTACCGAGATCCGGGAACTGTTTGCCGCCACTCCCGATGCCCGGACCAAGGGATATACGGCTAGCCGGTTCTCCTTTAACGTGGAAGGGGGACGGTGTGAGGCCTGCTCCGGCGACGGGATGACAAAGATTGAAATGCACTTCCTGCCCGATATTTACGTTCCCTGCGACGTTTGCGGCGGCAAACGATATAATCGGGAAACGTTGGATATTAAGTTTAAAGGGAAAAACATTTACGACGTCTTGGAAATGACCGTGGAGGAAGGGTTGAAGTTTTTTGAAAATATTCCTACGCTGCGTCGCAAGCTTCAAACGCTATTTGACGTCGGTCTCGGATATATTAAAATCGGTCAATCCTCCACCACCCTTTCCGGCGGAGAGGCCCAACGGGTCAAATTAGCTACGGAATTGAGCAAACGCTCCACCGGAAGAACGGTTTACGTTCTTGACGAGCCCACCACGGGGCTGCATACGGCAGATGTCCATCGCCTGATCGACGTATTGCAACGTCTGACCGATGCGGGAAACACCGTCGTTGTCATCGAGCATAATCTGGACGTGATCAAGGTGTGCGACCACGTGATTGATCTGGGGCCCGACGGGGGAGACCGGGGTGGTGCTATCGTGGCGGAGGGTACTCCTGCTGAGGTTGCCACGTGTCCCCAATCCTATACGGGTCAGTATCTGAAGCCCTTATTGGAGAATCAACAATGAAGGGGGATATGATGCTGAGAGAATCAACGATGACGGGGGCTACGATGCTGAAGGTCATTGCACGTATCCGCAGTCCCTTCCCCGGAAAGTTTGGGATTCCTCGTCAAAGCGGGCGAGTTCCACAAAGCGTTTCCCGGATCGTTTTTGAGCCGGAATACCGAAATGCGGATGCACTTCGGGGGCTGGACGGATTTTCCCATCTTTGGATTCTTTGGCAGTTCTCAGAAGCAGTGTGTGACCGATGGTCTCCCACCGTCCGTCCACCTCGCCTGGGTGGAAATCGGAGAATGGGGGTTTTTGCAACCCGTTCTCCCTATCGTCCCAATCCCGTTGGGTTATCCTGTGTCAAAATTAAGTCCGTGGTCACGGATTCCCCCGAGGGTCCGTATATTGAGGTCTACGGCGGAGACCTGATGGATCAGACTCCCATTTACGATATTAAACCCTATCTCCCATCCTCGGATTGTATCGCGGATGCAAAGGGCGGATTTGCGGAGTCTTTGGACGGATATGCCCTTGCGGTCCGGGATCCCAAAGGGTTTTTGACGGCTCTTCCCCCGGATACGGCAGAACTGATTACCGCGGTGCTTCAAGAGGATCCTCGCCCCGCCTATCAGACCGATTCGGACCGGGTATATTCCTTTGAATGTGCCGGATACCATATTTCCTTCCGGGTAACGGAGGGGCAGGCCCTATTGTGTGGCCTGGAAATACTGCGTTAATATTTGATTTGATAGATTTACCGTCCTTTCCGTGAAGGATCGGAAGAAAGGTTGTTTTCATGAGTTACCGTATTGTGAACAAAAAGTCTCTTAATCCTACTGTGACGATGATGGACATTGAGGCTTCCTTCGTTGCAAAAAAGGCTCAGCCGGGACAGTTTATTATTCTCCGCGTGGATAAAGACGGGGAGCGAATTCCTCTCACCGTGGCAGGATACGACCGAGATGCCGGTACTGTTCGCATCATTTTTCAAATCGTCGGTGCCACTACGGCGGCGTTGAACCAAAAGCAGGAAGGGGAGACCATCAGCGACTTTGTGGGACCCCTGGGAAATGCCACTGAGGTCGAGGGCCGAAAGAAGGTTTGTATTGTTGGCGGAGGCGTAGGATGTGCCATTGCCCTCCCCATTGCTCAAAAGTTACATAAAATGGGCTGTGAGGTCCATTCCGTTATTGGGTTCCGAAACCGTGATTTGGTCATTTTGGAACAGGAATTTTCTGAAGCATCGGACCAATTGATCCTTATGACCGATGACGGAACGGCCGGGCGTAAGGGACTGGTTACCGAGCCTCTGAAGGAAGCGTTGGAATCCGGTGAAAATTACGATGAAGTAATTGCGATCGGCCCCTTGGTAATGATGAAATTCGTCGTTGCAACCACCCGTCCCTTTGGGGTAAAAACCACCGTTTCCATGAATCCGATCATGATTGACGGAACCGGAATGTGCGGCGGCTGCCGTCTGACCGTTGGGGGAAAGACGAAGTTCGCTTGCGTAGACGGCCCGGATTTTGACGGGTTTGAAGTGGATTTCGATGAGGCTATGGAGCGTTCCTCCATGTACCGGGATTTTGAACGCCACGCCTATGAAAAAACCTGCAATCTCTTTCAAAAGGAGGTAGAATAATATGCCGAATATGGACCCTAAGAAAAATTCCATGCCTACACAGGCTCCCTTGGCCCGGATTCGGAATTTTGATGAGGTTGCTTTGGGATACTCGGAAGAAACCGCATTGAACGAAGCGGCCCGTTGTTTGAATTGTAAAACTATGCCTTGCGTGTCAGGATGTCCCGTTAATATCCATATCCCTCAATTTATTGAGAAAATCCGGGAAGGGGATTTTGAAGGTGCCTATCAGGTGATTTCCCGGGCCTCCAGCCTTCCTGCCGTTTGCGGACGGGTTTGTCCCCAGGAAACCCAGTGCGAAAGCAAATGCGTTCGGGGAATCAAAGGGGAATCGGTGGGGATCGGCTATCTGGAGCGTTTTGTGGCCGATTGGCACAATAACCAAAATTCCCATAATGCTCCTCCTTTAGCTTCCAACGGGCACAAGGTTGCCGTGGTTGGATCCGGGCCCTCCGGGCTGACCTGTGCCGGTGATTTGGCGAAAAAAGGGTACGAAGTGACCGTCTTTGAAGCCCTTCACATTCCCGGCGGCGTTTTGGTGTACGGAATCCCCGAATTCCGTCTCCCCAAAACCATCGTTGCTAAAGAAGTGGAAACCTTAAAGAAGTTGGGAGTAAAGATCGAAACAAACATGGTCATCGGGAAAACCCTGACCATTGACGAACTGTTCGAGATGGGATTTGAGGCCGTTTTTATTGGCAGTGGAGCCGGGTTGCCCCGGTTTATGGGAATCCCCGGGGAATCTTTGAAGGGCGTCTATTCTGCCAATGAATTCTTAACGAGAAGCAATTTGATGAAGGCTTATCGGCCCGATTCGACAACCCCCATTCAAAATGCAAAACGCGTAGCCGTGGTCGGAGGCGGAAACGTTGCGGTAGACGCTGCCCGGACGGCTCTCCGTCTGGGAGCAGAAAAGGTGTACATCGTGTACCGCCGCAGTCTCGAGGAGCTTCCTGCCCGAAAGGAGGAAGTGGAGCATGCGGAGGAAGAAGGCATCGAATTTTGCTTGCTCTGTAATCCCGTTGAGATTTTGGGGTATCATAATCCCGAAGATAAAAGAGATCCGAAAAACGGTACGGTAATCGGATTAAGATGTGTACGTATGGAGTTGGGCGAAGCGGATGCTTCGGGTCGCCGCAGTCCGGTGGAGATTCCCGATTCGGAATTTGATTTGGACGTGGATTGTGTGATTATGTCCATCGGGACCAGCCCCAATCCTCTGATCAAATCAACAACCAAGGGCCTTGAGGTCAACCGTAAGGGCGGCATCGTCATTAACGAACAAGGCTTGACCAGCCGGAACGGCGTTTATGCGGGCGGGGACGCCGTAACCGGTGCCGCTACGGTGATCCTTGCCATGGGCGCCGGAAAAACAGCGGCTAAGGCCATCGACGAAGCTCTTAGTTAAAATAATAAGTTAAAAAATATCGGATCCCCTGAGAATACTTACCTCAGGGGATCCGATTCTTTTATTATTTAAAGTCGATTTCCGGTGCCGTAAACAGGCCTTCCGGGTGGAAGCGATCGTTATTCAACCTATGTTTCTCTTATGGTCAAATTCTAATAATTGTACTTTTTATTGGACATAGGATGAGGTATAATAAAGTCATAAAGAAAAACAAAAGGAGTTTTGATTATGACCTTATTTTTGATTGTTTCTGCCATCGTGTTGTTCAGCGTGTTTTGGGACAGTACGGAAGATTTCCGCCGGAGGTTATGGCAGGATTTGGGACTTTGATGTAATTTTTGCTCCGTCATAATAATTAACGGAGCAAAAATACGATCTGAATTTGATACGGTATTACACAAAAAGGCAAGCCTCTGAGTTTCGTAATCCGTAAATAAAATTAGCGGTACATGGGGAATTTCTTGCAGATTTTCGCAACGCCGGCAAGGATGGTATCCTTACTGTTTTCGAAGTCACGGACGGCAAGGTTGATGTATTCCGCAATCTGAAGCATTTCTTCTTCTCCGAAGCCACGGGTCGTGACGGCGGGAGTTCCGATCCGCACGCCGCTGGTAACGAAGGGCTTTTCGGGGTCGGCAGGAACGGCGTTTTTGTTGAGGGTAATATGAACCTCATCCAGCCGATGTTCCAATTCTTTTCCGGTGACTCCCGTTCCGCGAAGATCCAGAAGCATCAGGTGATTGTCCGTGCCGCCGGAGACCAGATTCAATCTCTTGGAGAGAAGGGCCTTGGAAAGAATCTGAGCGTTTTCCGCAATTTTCTTTTGGTATTCCACGAAGGAAGGCTGCAGAGCTTCCCCGAAGCAAACAGCTTTTGCAGCAATAATGTGCATCAAAGGACCGCCTTGGTTTCCGGGGAATATAGCCTTGTCAATGGCTTT
>JAZTWH010000029.1:0-3709 GCA_045635765.1 Eubacteriales bacterium
TTGATCCTATCCAACCTGTATCTTTTTAAAGGACACGAATCCTCCGTGGTTCTCCCCGATTATTCCCAGGATCCTCCGGCCGATGTGAAAATCCCTCTGGATCCGTCCCTTTCCGCCAGCCGCAATGCCCAAGGCTACTATAAAAAGTATAAAAAAGCCCAAACTGCAAAAAATATCCTAAAAGAACAGATCGAGATCGCCGCGTCGGAGCTGGAGTACCTCCATTCCGTTTCCGATGCCTTGGCCCGGGCGACGGGCCTGGCCGAATTGACCGATCTACGCCGGGAATTGGCAGAGCAAGGGTATCTTCGCAAGGCTTCGTCCAAAAAGCAGGGCAAGGTCCGGGAGCAGTCCCGCCCCCTCCGTTATACCACGACCGACGGTTTCACGGTTCTGTGCGGCCGGAACAATCTCCAAAACGACACTTTGACCCTGCGTACGGCAGACCGCCGGGATGTGTGGTTCCATGTGAAAAATTCTCCCGGAAGCCATGTCATCTTGCTTTGCGACGGAGCGTCCCCCTCCGATCAGGCGATGACCGAGGCCGCCGTCATCGCTGCAACCAACAGCAGTCTGCGGGATGGGGATAACGTGGCCGTGGATTACACGGAGGTCCGCAACGTTCGTAAGCCCGCCGGAGCAAAGCCCGGAATGGTCATCTACGAAACCTACCGAACGGCTTACGTGGATCCCGATGCCGCATTGTGCCAACAATTAAAAAACAAGAATTGCGATTAAAGAAAAATAAAGGAAAACGAAGAAAACAAAAGAAAATTAAAGTTCGGAATGTATAAATTAATTTTTTTTTAAAAAGCTATTGACAAAACCTTCCTCTTGTGATATAATGGTCAGGCTGAAAAAAATACCCATTCTGAAATAGAATGATTACGGAGGATGCTAGTCATGGCAACATTTATGGCGAAAGCGACCGAAATGGATCGCAAATGGTACATCGTCGACGCTGCAAACAAGCCCTTGGGCCGCGTTGCTAGCGAAGTGGCGAAAATCCTGAAGGGCAAACACAAGCCCACCTACACCCCCCACGTTGATTGCGGTGATCACGTCATCGTTCTCAATGCGGAAAAAGTGATTCTCACCGGGAACAAGCTGACCGATAAGTATTATCGTCACCACACCGGTTGGGTCGGCGGTCTGAAGGAAGTTCAGTACGCAACCCTCATGAAAGAAAACCCCGAATTCGCTTTTGAACGTGCCGTTAAGGGAATGCTTCCCGCAACCACCATTGGCCGTAACGCAATGACTCGTTTGAGAGTTTACCGCGGCAGCGAACACAAGCATCAGGCCCAGAAGCCCGAAGTTTATAATCTTGACTGATTAGGGGGACAATGAGAATGTACACTTCCAAGAAAGCATACCAGTACGGTACCGGTAGAAGAAAGAAGTCCGTTGCCAGCGTTCGCGTTTACGAAGGCACCGGCAAAATCACCATCAACGGCAGAGATATTGACGATTACTTTGGCTTGGAAACTCTCAAACTGATCGTCCGTCAGCCCATGGCTCTCACCGAAACCATCGGCAAGTTCGACCTCGTGATTAAGGTTGTCGGCGGCGGTGTTTCCGGTCAGGCCGGAGCTATCCGTCACGGCCTTGCCCGTGCTTTGGTGAAGATCGATGCCGAAGCCTACAAGGCAACCCTGAAAAAGGCCGGACTGCTTACCCGCGATCCTCGTATGAAGGAAAGAAAGAAGTACGGCTTGAAGGCTGCCCGTCGGGCTCCTCAGTTCTCCAAACGCTGATTATCCCGCAGAGGATCTGGTATCGTAAGATACTGTCTGCAATGTATCGGGATCATACCACCCATCTCCGGTACATATACATGAGTAATTGGGTTGGACCAAGCCCTTCGACCTGGTTGCAATGATTATAACCCTGTTTACGCCGGATTCTCCGGCCGGCAGGTTCATATAGATCGTGACAAAACAATTACTACGGTGGTGTTTCAATGAAGATAATTCCGAAAAACATCCGCTGGCGATCCGTCCTGTCCGACCGGAGATCGGTTCTCCTTCTCCTGTCGCTGACTCTGACGGCGGTTCTCCTTTCGGTTTGCAGTATCGTAATGCTTGCGGCAGAAAAGGATTCCGACGCCTCCGAATGTTTGACCGGACAGATCACCTCGTTCTCCGTCGACGCAGACCCGGAAGAAATCGTCGTCAGCGGGAACAACTCCTACCTTGTCCATTTGAAGGTCGATGGGAAGGAACTTACCCATTGCTATGACAAGGAAGACGAACAGACCGTCCTTGATCTTCTTTATCGCAACGACGTCTATCTGAACGAAGACGATACGATCAATTACGACCTGTCGGCGGAGTTAGAGCCTGATATGTCGGTCGAAGTAGGCCGCGTGACCTACGAGGAAGTTACCGAACGCGAATCAATCCCATATGAAACTAAGCAAATTTTGATGACCTACGCCCTGTCCTCCTCTCAAAAGGGGAACTATGCTTCCCGTCTGAAGAATACGGCGGGTACCCCCGGGATCCGGGAGATTACTACGCTGGTGAAGAAGGTGAACGGCGAAGTCGTAGAGAAGACCAAGATTTCTTCCAAGGTCATCTCTAAGCCAAAAAATGCGGTTGTCTATGTGGATGCCTCCCACCTCTTGAACGTGGGAAGCGGTACGCCGACCAATTACGTCAAAAAACTGTCCTGCAGTTTTACCGCGTACACCTACAATAAGTCCGGTCCTTCCCTTACTGCCTCCGGTGCGAAAGCAAAGGTTGGCTACGTCGCTGTTGATCGGAGCGTAATTCCGATGCACTCCTATCTTTACGTTGTATTGGACAATGGCTTTGTTTACGGCTATTGCTATGCAAAAGATACGGGCGGTGCCATCAAGGGCAATATCGTTGATCTCTTCCTTCCCTCGGAAACCGACTGCACCTATTTCGGTCGTCGGACCGGGACGGTTTACGTGATCAGTTCCGGCTCTTGATCTCAAAGAACAAACAAAAAATCCAAGGATCCGACGGTCCTTGGATTTTTTACAAAGGAGATTTCTATGTCCCTGATCCGTCCCCATACGAAAACCTTTACCGACGGGGTCGTTACCCTCCGTCCCATGACCGATGAGGATCTCCCCATCCTTGCAAAATGGAACGCTGACCCCGACGTGTTGCATTTCAGCGAGGGAGATGTGGACCCCTATACGGAGGACGAGGTCCGATCCCTGTACTCCTCCCTTTCTCAAAAAGCCGACTGCTTCATGATCTGCGTCGACGGGGACCCCATCGGAGAATGCCGGATCCAATCCATGAAATCCCCCTTCCCGGAGCCGCTGGCCAGCTCGACCGATTGTCGCCGGGTAGATATTATGATCGGGGAACCGGATTTCTGGGGAAAGACCTTCGGAAGCCACGCCATCGGACTTTTGTGCCGGTTTTGCTTCGAAAATACCTCCTGCACCCACTTGTTTGCAACCGGCATTTTCGATTACAACGAACGGGCAAAAAAGGCTTTTGAACGCAATGGCTTCAAAATCTACAACACCCTCCCCGCCCAAGGAGATCTCCCGGGAGAACTCATCCTGTTCAAGGGGAGCGTCAACAAAATCTTCTGATTTTATGAAAAACTGCCTGAATTGTTGCCCGAAGGATCCATCAAATCCGGGGCAAACAACTCGGGCAGCCTTTTTTTAATAAGTTGACAGCCGTAAAAAAACGGCTGTCTAAGTGTTTATTATACC
>JAZTWH010000030.1:0-10965 GCA_045635765.1 Eubacteriales bacterium
TGGCCGTGGCAGTAACCTCACCGCCGGAGATAGACAGGGCCCCGGCTGCGGTGATTGCATTGGCATTTGCGGAGGCTGTGACCGTACCGCCGGAGATGTTAACGTTTCCTGCTTGTGCGTAAATGGCGTAATTACCACTGGCCGTGGCAGTAACCGTACCGCCGGAGATGGTAATATTGCCAGCGGAAGAATACAACACATTTGTACTAGTTTCGGATTCAGCAATCAACGTACCGCCCGAGATGTTGATTCCGCCCTTTGCGGAAATCACGTTCGCCCCGTAGCAATACAGATTCACGGTTCCGCCGGTTTGGGTGTAGGTTGCAGCGTTTTGAATATTAAGAGTCAACCCGGTAGCGGCCTTTGCAGTTACCTTCGGGTATCCGGCTTTGTTTGCTCCCTGGGAGGAAATGCGGATGTTCCCCGTACTCGAATCAACGCGAAGCGCACTGTGAGCATTACCGGAAGGACGGGAGCCGTCGGTCTCAAACAGACAAGTTTCAACGTTCAGTTCAACATCGCCCTGAATAACGATGTCTCCGTTCGAGATAGAATAAATTACATTGCTTCTTCCTTTCACGTTCAGGGTTCCGTCTCCCGAAATCGTGATGGTTCCCGCAGCACTGATGGCAGTTGAACTGCTGGTTACGTGAGCAACCGATCCGCTGAGGAGGCGGATGGGCAGGTTCCCAGTGGATGTAATGGAGGAAACCTCTCCATCGGCAATGTCTTTTACCACCAGGAGTTCTCCATCCACAGAAAGGAACAAGTAAGGATTGTATTGAGGATAATAGCGGGTTCCCGTGGGAGAGAGGGCCGTACCATTCACCTTAACGGTAACGTCAGAGGACGCACCCCAGTTATTGGTGGTCAGCCAGTGATTGGAATCGTTCCAACCAGAACCGGCAGCCCAGATGTTGTCGGTCACACCGTTAAGGGCCATTGCATTGGACTGCACCTTGACAGCCTGGCCCCAATAGACGTCAACCTTAGAAGTTGAATTGATGGTGAAGGAGGTTGCAAGGCCATCTCCTCCGGAAATGAAGTAACCGATGTTCCCGGTTACTTCACCACCGGTCAGGGACAAATCACAGGTGGCACTATCCACACAGAAAATGGAGGTGTAGGCATTCCCCTGAACGTTGATGGAGCCTGCCGTAACGTTGATGTCAGCCCCTTCCGAAACGTTGCCGGACATCTGAACGCGAATGGCAGAGAGAGCAGGGTTTGAACTGGTAGTTGCAGAAAGGTCTACGTTCAATGCGGTTCCGCAGAAGTTCAGATCCGCGATGTTGGACCAAATGCCGTGAGTAATATGGGAATCTCCCGGATTTACCTCAGAAATATTCAGAGTGCCGCCGGCAAAATTACTGGACACGCTCCCATGGACACGGAAACACAATCCAATAGTTATACCATTGCCTCCCGAATATCCGTCGATGACAATGTTAACCGTTCCGCCCTGTTGGTCATAACTAACAACATCTACCCCACCGACATATCTATTCGGTGTGGCAACAACATTGACGGTGCCGTCGGTAACGGTCATAGTATTGACATAAATAGCACCGTCCCCTGTGGCTGTTGCCGTAAGCGTACCGCCGGAAACATTCAACGTGGCGGGGTTAACGGTCTTCTGTGGTGCGGTAGCTGTGACCTGCCCGTTGGAAATATTAACATTTCCGTTTCCATCCTGAATAGCACACTCGCGACTGGCCGTGGCAGCAACCTCACCGCCGGAGATAGAAAGAGTTCCGCCTGTGCTGATTGCATAGGAAGCTGCGTTTGCGGTGACCTTGCCGCCGGAAATGGAAACATTGCCGCTGTTGGCCGCGTGAATGGCGAAATTGACTCCGGCCTTTGCAGTAACCTCACCGCCGGTAATGGTGATGTTGCCCGAGCTATAGATCGCATAGTGGACCTTGGCCTCTATATTGACGACACCGCCGGAAATGTTAATGTCGCTGGACAGGGTTGCATTAGAGCTCCCCGCCGTGGCGGTCACGTTGCCGCCGGAAATGCGCAGTCCGCCCCGGAAAGCGTAGTTCCCCGTGGTGGTGGCTACCACCGTGCCGCCGGAAATCGTCGTTGTCCCTGTGGTAAAGAAGGCAAATTGGGTAGCTTCAGCAACTACTTTAGTCTGAGCACCTTCTGCCTGAGAAATATTAATGGAAATCCCATCGCTGGTCGTAGGACCGGAGATGGCATTATCCCCGGTGGTTGTTGCCTTTACGTCCCCGCCGGTAATGTTGATCTGCTTATTTCTGGCCGCAACGAGGGCAAAGGATGCGGCGTTGGCTCTGACCGTACCGCCGGAAATATCAACGTTTCCTGCTTGTGCATAAATGGCGTATTTACCACTGGCCGTGGCAGTAACCTCACCGCCGGAGATAGACAGGGCCCCGGCCGCGTTGATTGCATTGGAAGGTGCGGTGGCTGTAACCGTAGCACTGTCGGAGATAGAAATGGTGGCACCGTCTGCACTGATTGCTTTGGAATCAATTGCGGTGGCTGTAACCGTAGCACTACCGGAGATAGAAAGGGTCCCAGTTGCACCGATTGCATTGGCATTTGCGGAGGTTGTGACCGTACCGCCGGAGATGTTAATGCTATTGGCCGCATAAATGGCGTAATTTTTTTCAGCCGTGGCAGTAACCTCACCGCCGGTAATAGTCACGTTGCCCGAGCTATAGATTGCATAGTGGACCTTGGCCTCTATGTTAACGACACCGCCGGAAATGGTAACCGCACCGGAATTAACGGCATTCGACCCCGCCTCAGCCTTAACGGTCACATTACCGCCGGAGATGTCCACCGTTCCGCGGAGAGCTTCGTTTCCGGTTTTGGTGGTTGCGTTCACCGTACCGCCGGAGATGCTAATCTTCCCTTTTGCATAGAGTGCCCCCTGAGAAGATTGAACCTCGACTTTCGTGGGAACTTCTCCCGGCTGAGAAATGTTAATGTTGATATACTCAGCTGCCGTAGGACCGGAAATGGCATAGGCACCGGTGGTGGTTGCGTTCACCGTACCGCCGGTAATGTTAACATGCTTACCGTCGCCCACGGTGATGGCAAAGGATTCGGCGTCAACATTAACCGTACCGCCGGAAACCATCAGGTTGCCGGAAGAAGTGATTCCGTGCTGATTCGCAGTGACATTCAGCGTTCCGTCGCCGTAAAGGGTCATGCTTCCGTTGGATTTCACCACATTGCTTTCCGAGGCACTTCCAAAGGTATTGGTGCCCACCAGAATTACGGTGAAATCTCCGGGGATATCAAATTCAATGGATTTCCCGGTCACGTTGGACAGAACAACCACGTGATTCCTAATGTTATAGGAAATGGTTCCGTTGTTATTATCTTTATAGGTAGACGGACCGTTATCCGAGGAGGAGTCGAAGAGCTTTGTCACCGTTCCGTCCACATCGGTAAAGGTGACCAGCCCGCCCCGGGTAAGGGTGGCGTCGTCATCAGCCCGGTCAATGTTGGTAATCCGGGTCGTTGAAACAAAGGAATCATTCTGGGCAAAGGCAATGACGTCATTGTCCAAAATATATTTCCCTGCCACGGGGAAGGTGTAAACGTAAGCTCCGGAGCCGTCTACCGTCTGCTCACAAACCCCGCCGGTGGTATTGTAGGTTTTCGTAACGGTACCGTTGAAAAGCTGTTCGTTATTGGAACGGAGAATGAGGGTGGCAGAATCCAGAACCTCAAGTTCCCCGGATGCAGAAACGTCAACGGGATGCTCCGTGCAGTTTTCGACCACGACCTTCGAATCGTCCTCAACGGACAATTTTTTGCCGGCGGTCTTCAGATAAAATCCGTCCCACTGAGAAGAAGTAATATGTACGTTGGCACCGTCCACCACCCGAATGTTGCCGGTTGCAGCAACAATGGGATGAGTCGACGTAATCTGAACGGGCTCACCGGAAACAGGATCGGAATTCCCGAAAATGTCGCCGGAAAGAATCACGTTCCCGGAAGCAGACACAATGCCGTTTCTATAGCTGGCGTAAACCTGAGTAATATTGACGGCAGAATCCCGACCGGGGGCCAAAATCAAAACCTTTTCACACGAGGCTCTTTGAACCCCAATGGTGTCCCCGGAAGAATTATTAGATGCAATATTAAAACCAACGTCTCCCAACAAAACCAAAGAACCGTGGCTGCGGATGGTGTTGTTGGCGCTGGATCCGATAATCATTCCTCCGACACCCGTGCTTACGACCTTAAATTCTTCGTTAATGGGAGAAGAAATGATCAGGGGCATATCGTAATTGGGATCAGACCTCTGGGCACTCCAACTATTACCGTTTCCGATGGTACCCCGAATGGAGATGTTGTTCAAAACAATCCAAAGGGCTCCGTCACCGCCGATACTCCCTCCCGCAGGAATCGTAATCGTTTCCCCATTTCCGTTCAAGGTCAGAATTCCATCCTCGAAGGTATAGGTACTTCCAGTCTCGGCACCGGTGATGCCGGCAATACCGCTCAAAGGCTGGTTCTCTGTGTTGTTGGAAATTTCCACACCGGCAATCCAAACCTTTTGAGACCGCAACGGGTTCCCCTCAGGATCGTTGCTCTCGGTCTGAACCCACAGTCTGGTGGCCTCGGTCTGAGCAAAGGCATCGCTCGTATCAGCGGACGTAAACACAAACGTGCAAATGACCGCTGCAAGGACCAACACGAGAGAAAGGGCTAACGTAAGTTTCTTTTTCATAGTCGCTCTCCTTAGTGTATTCTGTATCTGCTACCTCTTGATGTAGTAAATGCTACTTCTATAAAAAATAATAGCACAGTCAAGAGCAAATTGCAATACAATTTGTTCAAAGTTCATAATATCGTTCTCCATTTTTTACTTTTTTGTCAAAGTCTCACAAGAAAAACCCAATAAAGGAAGCATTTGGAAGACAAATTCCCTAATCCCCCCAACAATTTCAAAAAATGGAAACCCCTCCGCATCTCTTCACAAGACCAAGGGTTTTAACAGCAGATTGCACCAGTTTAGATTTCGACTGATTGTACAATAAAAACGAAGAAAGTGCGATAAGGATACCTCCGACGAAACTACATATGAACGCTAAAAAAGAGACCTAAGTATTGTTGAATCCAAGCGGTGATAATATTAACCAATGATAAACGTTCCGACTTGTCCAAGTAAAAGCGTCCATTCGCCTGATACCGGATTCATTGCAAGAGCATATGCGAGACATATAACCATTGGGAGAAACAAGGCTGCCATTTCTGCTTCCCATGGAATTTTATATCCATTGAATTCAAATACTTGAAACTCGCAGCAGATTGTGCAGAAAAATATCCCCACTTATTTTTGGGTGCTTTTCTTTGGAGCTTTGGTTTTAGTTTTTTGAAGCCGGGGAAATATTCTCTCCCATATGATTTTTCAAATGCCAGAATTTCTTGACCCAAAGAATAAACGTTGCACTTCCCCAAACAAATTTCCGACATATTTATGAACGGCATCCCCAAAATCAAAAATCTTTTTTTCCGCTATTTTGGTCAACAATTTTAAAAAAGTGTCGATGTTAAATTGTTTAAAGAGGTTAGTGTGGTGCAAATACTGTAGTTTCTATATAATTTGAAAATCCTCGATTTACAAAAAATCGAGGATTTTCAATGGTTGCGGAGGCGGGATTTGAACCACACGACCTTCGGGTTATGAGCCCGACGAGCTACCGAGCTGCTCCACTCCGCGATATTTAATTGGTGCCGGAGACCGGGATCGAACCGGCACGGGATTGCTCCCACGGGATTTTAAGTCCCGGGCGTCTGCCAATTCCGCCACTCCGGCAAAATAGCTGACTTATTGAATGCTTGAATAGTATACCACAAAAAAATCCGTTTGTCAACCCCTGATTTGTGTCTTTTTTAAAACAAATAAAAAAGCCTTTCGGGAAAAACGGCAAAAGGAGACAACTTTTTCCATTATGCGTGCCCAAACGCCTTGTGGCTTTAAAGATCCTCAATGTCCATGACCCGGAATCCGGCCTTCATCAGTTCCTCGGCAAAGAGTCCCTGCCCCGGGATGCGAACCCCGGAAAAGGTGCCGTCATAAATTTCATGAACCCCGCAGGAAGGACTGCGGGACTGCAGGATAACCAGGTCAACCTGCTCTTTTCGTGCAAGATCCACGGCTTTTTGAACGCCGGCCAAGCATCGCTCGTGCACGTCCTCCCCCGTCTCGCTGAACACCCGCCCACAGACCCGCTCGATTCGGGGACGGGGAATGGGGAACCCGGCCAAAACTTCGGGACAAACCTCTACCACCTGTTTATTCTTCACGTATTCCGCCAGAAGAGCAGAAAAATTGTTTCCTCCGTTGTATTTGCAATTTCTGCCCAACAAGCAGGCACTGACCATTACTTTCATAATTTCTCCTGGAAAATTGGATTTTATCAAGTTCTAAACGCTTATTCCCCATCGGACCGTGGCAGGCAAGCCATTGTTCCGAAATTAAATGGGATGGGTCCCGGCCTCTCCGTTTTTGAAAATCGTTATCGACGGGCAAAAATGCCTACGGCATTTCTATGAAAAACATTCGGAGCCGTGTGGGTTCCATCTTTTATCGGAATAAGACACGCGAAGCCGTGTGAATTTTTTATCCCAATAAAACGTCGGAGATCAGCATTACGCAGAATCCGGCCAATAGAGCGTAGGTCGCCCCCCGTTGGACGCCGTGGGCGTGGGTCTCCGGGATCATCTCATCACTGATTACATAGAGCATGGTCCCGCCGGCGAAGGCCAAGGCAAAGGGCAGAATTGCCCCGGAAAGGGAGACGGCGAAATAGCCCACCAGGGTTCCGATCACCTCCACCAGCCCCGTCAACAAGGCAAGAACCAAGGTCCTTGAGGGGGTCACTCCGGCCGCAAGCATCGGGCCGATGATCACCATTCCCTCAGGGATATTCTGAAGGGCAATTCCTCCGGCAATGAGCAGGGCCTGGCTAGTATCGCCGGAACCGAATCCCACCCCGGCGGCAATTCCCTCGGGGAGATTATGAATGGCGATAGCCGTAACAAACAGCAGAACCTTGCTTAATTTTTCATTGCCCAGATGATTTTCCGGGTCGGCTCCCACCAATTTGTGAAGATGAGGAACCAGTTTATCAATCAGATTGAGGCACAGGGCTCCGGAAAAAATCCCGGCAACCGTAACGAGAAGACCGTAGCGTCCTCCGTATTCCACCGAGGGGAGAATCAGCCCCAGCACGGCGGCGGCCAGCATAACCCCGGCGGCGAAGGACAAGACCGTATCGCTGAAGCGATGGGAAATTTTCTTGAACACAAAACCGATTACGGCCCCTATGGCGGTAGCACCCCCAACGCCGAGGGCAGTCAACAGTACCATTTTCATAAAACAACCTCCGAACCGCCCCCGACGCAAACTTATTTCCTGTTTTCCTTATTTTTATCCGGGGCGATTTCTGCGTAAAATCCGTTCTATTATTCCAAAACCACGGGGACCGGCCGGTCGGCCGTAACTTCCCCGGGAGTGACCTTGCAGTCCACGGCCAAAACGGTGACGCCGGCCTTGGCGGCGGCCCGCAGGGCATCGCCAAAGGCTCTGTGGGTTCCGTCGTTGGGATGCAGGACTGCAATTTCTTTCATTTGGACGATAAATAAAAGATAGGCCTCGTATCCTTCCCGCAGACTTTCGGTCAATTCCCGCAAATGCTTGATCCCTCGCTCAGTGGGAGCATCGGGAAAGGAGGCAACGCCGTCGGTCTCCAGGGTGACGCCTTTGACCTCCACAAAGGCCTTCCGTTCCCCGTCTTCCACGTAAAAATCAAACCGGGATCCTTTATAAAAAACCTCACGACGGATAACCGCGTGGAGCGAAAAGAGAAGGCCTCGGCTCAACCACTCCCCGGCGATCTCATTGGCCCCTTGAGAATCCATATTCACCGTCAGGGGCTCCTTACCGGGGCGGAGCTTTTCCACCGTCACAAGATCGTACGGGGTCTTCCGCAGGGGATTTTGTGCCGGCTCCAGATAAACGGTACCGCCGGGCACCAGCAATTCTTTGCACCGCCCGGTGTTTTTTACGTGGACGGCAATCTCTTTTCCATCCAATTCCACGTAGGCAATGAATCGGTTAATCCGGCGAATAAATTTTGCAGAAACTACGTCTTTATACTTCATTTTTTATACCATTTTGGACTAAATCATCTAAAAGAGCCTTGCAACCGCGAAAAATATCGTCATAGGCAACGTCGAACCGCCGGGAATACCACGGGTCCGCCACGTCGCCTCCCCCAACATAGTCCAAAAGCATGCGGACCTTCCCTTGGGGATCACCCCCAAAGATGCGGTTCATGTTTCGGAGATTGAATCGGTCCATTCCCAAAAACAGATCGTACTTGCCGTAATCTGATTTTTCCAGCTGTACGGCCCGTTTTCCTTCACAGGAAAGACCGTGCGTTGCCAACTCCTCCCGGGCCGGAGGATAGACCGGATTCCCCACGCCGTTCCAGATTTCCTCTGTGGAGGTAGCAGAGGAAGAAACGTAAATCCGATCCTCCAATCCCGCCTGGCGAACCAACTCTCGGAAAATAAATTCCGCCATAGGACTGCGACAGATATTGCCGTGGCAAACGAACATAATTCTCATTATTTTATACCGTATCAGTATATTTTGGGAGGGTTACAACCGTGTAGCCGTGGCGGACCGCCGGAAGAACGGTTTGAATCAGATCTTCCGTAGCCAATCGGATGGAGGAGGTGTTGACGCAAGGATGGCACCCCACCCGGGGATGGGCCAGAACGTCTTCGTCGATTAAAAGACGGACCCGCCCCTCGCGATCGTTCATCAAGCCCATGACGCTCACCGCCCCGGGGGTAATGTCCAAGTATTTCTCCATGTCCTCCGCCGAGGCAAAGGACAGCCGGGACGAGCCGATCTGGGCCGACAGGTCCTTCGTCTTAAAGGGCTTATTCCCAGGAATCATCAGCAGATAAAAATCGGTCTTTTGCCGATTGCACAAAAACAAATTCTTACAGGTCGGAGCATCCAAAACCTTATCGATCTCCCCGCAAATCTCCATGGTCATGGCCGGCTCGTGGTCCACCCGTTGATAGGAGACATTCAGCCGGTCCAACAGATCGTAGGTGCGGATCTCCTTTTCCAAGCGTCCCTCGGTGTTTTCGGGACGTCCCTGAACGAGAATCATAGCGTCACTTCCTTACTACTAATACTGTTATTATATCACAACATTGCAAAAAATGCAAGCCGGGAAACCTTCATTCATTGAGATCCAAAATCATTTCGGTCCCGATCTCCCCTTGGGCAAAAACCTTACCGTCCTTGGATACGTTGCAGGGCTTTCCCCGTTCCATCTCCAGGCAAATGCGACAGCCTGCCAAATGCCAGCCGTCAAATTTCAGGTGGGTCAGCTGGCCCGGAAGATTGGGGGTAACGGAGTATTTGCCTCGCCCCAAGGGTTTCAGGCGAAACAGTCCCTCGGAAATCAGACGGCAGAACAAGGCCGCTTCTTCCGGGGAAAAAGCTTGGTTATTTGCCCGCCCGTCCTCCAAAAATTCCAGACCGGAAACCAGGGAAAGGCGAGAGCGAAGATACCGCTTCAAGGAATCCCACGGGGGATCCACCCGGCCCGCAAGAAAGGATGCCCGGAAGGCCAAAAGGGTCCAAAGACTCTCACAAACTCCCGGCTCGCCCTCGGCCTCGCCGGGCTCTCCGGTCCGGCTGCGAATTCCGTTTTTTGACCATAAATAGGGAGAAAACAGGGCATTAAGGGTATCTTCCCGGCGGTCGAAAATTCCCACACACAAGGGAAGGCAGATATAAGGATGCAGAATTTCTCCGCCGGAGGCATGGCGGTAGGTCCGAAACCCGTAAAAATTTCCTCCGAAATGCTCCTCGATGACCTGCCTCAGATCCGAAGCCCATCCACGGGACCTAAAGGCCAACGCAATCTCACCCTGTTGCTCGGCCAGGGTTGAAAACAGCAGAAATCCCCCGTAGGTCAGGCAAAGGGAAAAAAGATCCACCGAACCTGCCGCGGCGAAGGCCTCCGGGGAGAAGGAATCCCGAACGCAAATGCCCGACCTCTCCCATTTGTCTCGGCAGATCTGAGCACATCGCTTCAATGAGGGCCAGAGTTTTTTGGGATATTCATCCTCATTGCAAATCAGGGCAAACAGCGAACCGCCGTATAAATACGCCCCCGCTTCCGCCTCCCGCCGGGGAGTTGACGCTCCGCTTGCTCCTTCCGAAACGGGAGAAGGAATAAACAAAGAATCCTCTGCAAAAATCCCCCGGACATGAGCGTCGGCAATGGCATCGCAACGATCCCGGTCTCCTGTCTGGGCAATCCATGAGGCCAAGGCCCAATCCCGTGCAGATCCCCGACAGAACGGGTCCGTCCCGGTCCCGGACACGGCCCTTCGGGAGCACCGGCAAAACATTTCATCCAGCTCCGGATCATCACTAACTAACCAAACCGCCGCCTCACCCCACGGCACCGCCTCTTGGCCCACGTCCACAGAAGCCGCCACTTGCACTACATCGACCGAAAGTGCCGATTGGGCTACATCCACCGAAGGTGCTGTTCGGATCATATCGATCGAAGCGACCGTTTGAATCTTTTTAATCGAAGGTGCCGTTTGGGCCACACCGCCCGAAGCGGCCGCTTGGAAGCCATCGGCACGGGATGCCATTTTTTCGGGGATGTCAGTCCGGGGCGTCGTCGTTTCGGGGGTATCAGTCAAGTCGGAGGGCAAGCGGGCTTAGGAAGACAATTAAACTCACCAACTCCTTGGCTCACAGAAGGACATGGCTACGATCCGACTTCATCGCCCGAAGCGGCCGCTTGGAAGCCATCGGCACGGGATGCCATTTTTTCGGGGATGTCAGTCCGGGGCGTCGTCGGTTCGGGGATATCAGTCCGGGGCGGCGGCGCTTCGGGGGGATCAGTCCCAGGCGGTGGG
>JAZTWH010000031.1:0-20196 GCA_045635765.1 Eubacteriales bacterium
GGAAGCGAGTCACACGCTTCCCCACTCGCTTGGTAATATCCGAACTCACCTTTGCCACCACGGTGGCAATTTGACCGTCGACCAATTTGTCTATCGGGTTGATTTCGGACATATCCAAGTACCCACGCGGAAAAAATCGAATCAGGTCCGCACAGGTGATGATATTCAGTTTCTTCAGAAGATCGGCCCGTTTTTGGCCAATTCCCCGCAACACGGTTACGGGACTGTTGAGAACGTCAATCATGTTTCTTTTCCAAATAATGATGAGTTGTTATTTTTCCGCCCGTTTCCAACGGATTCCGGAGGGAGTGTCCTCCAGGATAATTCCCATGGCTGT
This sequence comes from Eubacteriales bacterium, assembly GCA_045635765.1. Classification (GTDB taxonomy): domain Bacteria; phylum Bacillota; class Clostridia; order Oscillospirales; family UBA644; genus RGIG995. The sequence continues at coordinate 338 of JAZTWH010000031.1, forward strand.
CAGCTGATCCCGGATCGCGTCTGCCTTGCCCCAGTCTTTTGCCTTTCGGGCGGCGGTGCGTTCCTCAATCAGTCCGTCAATCAGGGCATCGTCTTCGCCGGCGGACTCTTCTTTGGGAAGAAGTCCCAGAACGTCAATCAATTCTTCGACTTTACCGATCAGATTTTCGTAAACGGCCTTGACCTGTCCGTCCTTAACCGTAACGTTGATTTGCTTAATCAGATCAAAAATAGCAGTCAGAGCATTTGCAGTGTTTAGATCGTCATCCATGGCCTCTTCGAAACGGTCCCGGTAAATCCGGAAGTTATTCAGATATTCCTGTGCTTCCGATGAGATTTCCCCCTCAGGGGCGTTTTTGGCCAGGAATTTTAGGTTGGTAAGGCAGTTGTTGATCCGTTCCAAAGATGCTTTTGCCTGTTCTATAATGCCGGGTTCATAGTTAATGGGCATCCGATAGTGGGCTGAGACCGCAAAATATCGCAAGGGAAGATATCCGTAAACCTTAGACAGATCCCGGACGGTGAAGAAGTTGTTCTTAGATTTGCTCATTTTTTCATTGTTTACGTTAACGAACCCGATGTGGAACCAAGAGCGTGCAAAGGTGCAGCCGTTGGCACATTGAGATTGAGCAATTTCATTTTCATGATGGGGGAATTTGAGGTCATGCCCGCCGCAGTGAATGTCAATCGTATCTCCTAAATAACGTTTTGCCATAGCACTACATTCAATATGCCAACCGGGACGGCCTTCCCCCCAAGGGGAGGTCCAATGGGGTTCTCCTGGCTTAGACGCCTTCCAAAGGGCAAAGTCCAGAGGATCCTCTTTGATCTCACTTACGTCGATGCGGGCACCGGATGCCAGATCCTCAATGGATTGCTTCAAAAGACTGTTGCCGTATTCCGGGAAACTGCGGACGCGGAAATATACGTCGCCGTTGCTTTCATATGCATGGCCCTTTTCAATCAGCGAGGAAACCAGTTCAATAATACCATCAATGTTTTCGGTGGCTCTCGGATGAACCGTTGCCCGCTTAATATTCAAGCCGTCGGCATCGGTAAAATACTCGTTAATATACTTTTCCGCAACCTCTGCAACGGTGATATTTTCTTCGTTGGCACGCTTGATCATTTTATCGTCTACGTCGGTAAAATTCTGTACGTATTTTACGTCGTATCCCTTAAATTCCAGATAACGGCGAAGGGTATCGAACATCATAAACGAGCGACCGTTTCCCACGTGAAAGAAGTTATAAACCGTAGGTCCGCACGCATAAATGCGGACGGTGTTGCCCGAAACCTTAAATTCTTCTACTTTGTTGGTCAGGGAGTTATAGAGCTTCAGCATATTATTTTGTCTCCTGTGTATTGCTGTCTTGATTTTTTATGGTAGCACAGTCCTTGGAAAGGCGTTCCAGCTGAATCCGCAATTTGCAGATTTCCTGAGAAACGGGATCGGGAATGTGAACGTTGTCAAAGTTATCGATGCGTACGCCATCTCTCTTGACGATCCGGGCCGGAGACCCTACGGCAGTACAGTTGGGCGGGATATCACACAAAATTACCGATCCGGCGGCGATTTTGCTGTTGTCCCCCACGGTAAAAGAGCCTAAAAGTTGAGAATGGGCCCCAATAAAAACGTTGTTACCGATGGTGGGGTGACGCTTGCCGGATTCTTTTCCCGTACCTCCCAGCGTTACCCCGTGATAAATGGTGCAGTTATCACCGATTTCCGCTGTTTCCCCGATGACAACGCCCATTCCGTGGTCAATAAGAAGGCCTCGCCCGATCCTTGCGGCGGGGTGAATTTCAATCCCGGTGCGTCTTCTTGCATATTGGGAGATCATGCGGGCCAGCAGTTTGTGCCCGTGGCGGTAAAAGAAATTTGCAATGCGATGATAAATGACCGCGTGCAATCCGGGATAGCAGAAGAAAACCTCGGCATTGGAACGGGCCGCGGGGTCCCGCTCCCGAATGGCACGAATGTCATAACGCAAGTTCTTTAGCATAAATGCATATCAGCCTTTCAAATACGGCACGCAGGCCTTGATATAGGGAATTGCGGAAATCCAGGTATAAATAGCATTGATTAAAAACAGAATCTCGGGAATCAGAAGGAGATACCATACGGCTTCAACACCCCAAAGGGGAAGTACCTCTTCCAAAAGCAGACAAAAATAGGTAGCACCAATGGAGATGCCCTGGAGGGTGGTTTTAACCTTTCCCCACCAGTTTGCGGCGACGACGACCCCGTGAGATGCGGCGGAAAGGCGGAGCCCGGAGATCATTAACTCCCGAAGCAGGATAGCAATCACCGAAATCAGCATCATATGTCCAAAGGTACCGATCCCGGCAAATGCCACACAGACGCTCAGTACCAGCATTTTATCCGCAATGGGGTCGAGAAATTTCCCCAAATCCGATATGTAATTATATTTCCGTGCTACTTTTCCGTCAATCATATCCGAAATCATGGCAATGGAAAAGAGAATCCCCGAAATCAACACGCTGACAGAATAGGGAATCCACGCGGTCAAATTGCTTTCGATAAGAAAAAAGAGAACCGTCGGAATCAATGCGATACGAAACCAGCAAATTGCGTTTGGAATATCTTTCTTTTGCATTTTGTTCACTCCTGTGGGAACGCAGCCGTTCCGTAGAAATCATATTCTTGATACTCTTGCAGCAGAACGGGAACAAAGGATCCCGCTGTAACGGGAGCAGCGGATCCAAAAATAACTTGCCCGTCCACTTCCGGAGCCTGAAAATAGGATCTGCCAAAATACCTTCCGTCTTCCAGTTGTCCTTCGCAAAGAACTTCCACCGTCGTGCCGATCAAAGGCTCGTTGGTTTCCGAAAGAAGGTCGTGTTGGATTTCCATGATAAGATCAGCTCTGCGTTGTTTTACTTGTTCTTCGATTTGTCCCCGCATCCGGCCCGCAGGAGTTCCTTCTTCTCTGGAGTAGGGGAAAACTCCCAGATTTGCAAATCGGTTGGCTTTCACAAAATGACAGAGAATCTCAAAATCATCTTCGTTTTCCGTGGGGAACCCGGTGATAAAGGTAGTTCTGATACTGCATTTCGGGAGCATTTCACGAATGTGGGAAATTAATTCCGTTAAGGAATTGTGATCCCCGGATCGGTTCATTTTCTTCAGAATTCGTCCCGAGGCATGTTGGAGAGGAACGTCAATATAAGGAACACATTTTTTGACTTCCGCCATGGTTTGTAATAGCTCGTCGGTAATTTCTTCCGGTCGACAGTACAGAATTCGGACCCAATGAACGGAATCAATGTCTGCAATATCCCGAATTAATCGGCACAAGTCCGGATGCTTTGTGGTATCCTGTGCAATCAGATTGATCTCCACGGCACCGCCGTCGGCCAGACTTTGGGCCTCTTTCATGATTGAATCGTAGGATCTTGGCATAAATTCTCCCCGAACGGAGGGAATAACGCAGTAGGAGCAATGATTGGAGCAACCCTCTGCAATTCGGAGATACACGGATTTGTTTCCGGTCGTCAGCATACGGTCGTACTCCGGAGGGCAACAGGAAAGGGCCTTGTATTCCTCATAGATCCCTTTCGCCCGAAGTGCCTCACCGATTTTATCAAAGCTCCGGGAGCCCAAGCAGGCATCGACCTCCGGCAACCGTTGCAGAACTTCATTTTTATAGCGCTCCGCAAGGCAACCGGTAACGACCAATCTCTTTAACTTCCCCGTCTCTTTGTATGCGGCGGCATCCAGAATCGCTTCTATGGATTCGGATTTTGCGGCGTCAATAAAGGTGCAGGTGTGCACCACCACGCCTTCGCATTTCGAAAGATCTGGGCAAATTTCAAATCCTTCGTCGCTGAGTTGTTGGAGCATCATTTCCGCATCAATGCGGTTTTTTGCACAACCCAACGCAATCATTCCAATTTTCAAAAGGCTTCGTCCTTTCTGTTTGCTTTATACCGGGAAATGGCAGAAGAAATGTCGGAGGTTCCATAGCCCATGCGGGCTAATTTTGCAAAAACCTTATTCCTTTGAGCCGGATCTTTGAGTTCTTTTCCTTGAGCAGTTTTCATGAGAATTCGATCTAATTTTTCCGACTCCGCGGTATCGTCTTCAAAGACTTCCTCCGCAACACTGCGAATTGTTTCCCGGTCAATTCCGTGGGCATAGAGCATTTGCTCCACCCGGCGGCGGCCGTAAGAGTTTGCTCCCAATTCCGCAAGCCTTTTTGCGTAGCGGTAATCGTCTTGGTATCCGTGGCTTTCCATGTACCCCACAGCACCCAACGCTGCATCCTCCGGTACGCCTTTATCCCGAAGCTTTCGGAGCAATTCCTGTTTTGAGTAATCCTTCCGGCTCAACAGGTCGACGCATTTGCGAATTCCGTCCAACAGATGGGCTTTTGCACGAATCAATTCAAAATCATTTTCATCAAATTCGGAAAGAACAATAATATCATTTTGATGCAGGAATTTCTCATTTGCCAAGAATTCCATCCCCGTTTGGGAGTAAACTTCAAACAACTTTGTTCTTTTATGTGGCCGAATTTCGGTAATCAAAACCATGATTATCCTTCAAAATCATCGGCAGAAATGTTAATATTTGCAGATTTCTCCGTTACGGTCTTGGGTTGCCGAGAGGATTTTGTAACTTCTTCGATTGCGGCGTCGTTCCCGGACAGCTTGTCACTGAGATCCTTCTCCAATCGAGAAGCCAGTTGGGAATCGTTCTCGATCATACGCTTTACGTTTTCCCGTCCGTTACCCAGACGCTCCGGTCCGTAAGAGAACCATCCTCCGGATTTTTGGATAATGCCCAGCTTGACGGCACAATCAAGCATTTCTCCCGAACGGGAAATCCCCTTGCCGTAGATCAGGTCAAATTCCGTTTCCCGGAAGGGAGGGGAGACCTTATTCTTTACAATTTTGACCTTGGTGCGGGAGCCATAGGCTTCGGTTCCGTTTTTGAGAGTCTCGATTCTGCGAACGTCGAGACGCACGGAGGCGTAAAATTTCAATGCATTCCCGCCGGTGGTGACCTCCGTGGGACCGTACATTACGCCGATTTTGGAACGCAACTGGTTGATAAAAATACAGATGCATTTCGTCTTTGAGATAATGCCGGCCAGTTTCCGCAGGGCCTGAGACATCATGCGGGCGTGAAGTCCTACGTGGGAATCCCCCATGTCTCCTTCAATTTCGGCTTTGGGAACCAGGGCTGCAACGGAGTCCACCACGATAATGTCCACAGCACCGGAGCGGACCAAGGTTTCTGTAATCTCTAAGGCCTGTTCCCCGTTGTCAGGCTGCGAAACCAACAGAGAATCCACATCAACCCCCAATTCGGCTGCGTATACCGGGTCAAGGGCGTGTTCTGCATCGATGAATGCGGCAGTTCCTCCCTTTTTCTGACATTCCGCAATGGTGTGCAACGCAACGGTGGTTTTCCCCGAGCTTTCGGGACCGTAAATTTCGGTAATGCGTCCCTTCGGAATCCCTCCTACCCCCAGAGCCAGGTCCAATCCAAAAGAGCCGGTGGAAACGCTTTCCACGCTCATGGTCGAATTTTGTCCCAGGGTCATAACCGAGCCTTTTCCGTAGGTTTTTTCGATCTGACTTAATGCCGTTTCAAGGGCTTTTTTTCTGTTTTCCTGTGCATCTGCCATAGTTTACTATCCTCCGTGTTCTGTCTGATTTCCGCATGAGTATTTTAGAATATATATTTATAACATATTATACAACGATTGGCGAGAAAAAGCAATAGATTTTACTTTTTGTTTCGGTTTGCGTTTCATTTTTTTATTATTTTGTTCGAAAATCGGTTTAAAGAATTTTTATGGGCGAAAAAAACGGAACATTTTGTATATTTTTTCACAAACACTTGATTTTTGTCAAAGAAAGGTATATAATTATTCTACAAAATGATGTATGGAGGTAAAACCAATGAGCTTCAAAAGCAATTATCTCAATGAAGTTTATGCAAGCGTTGAGAAGCGTAATCCCGGCGAGCCTGAGTTTCTGCAGGCAGTCTATGAGGTTTTGGAATCCCTCGAGCCTGTCATTGAACAGAACCCCAAATTTGAACAGTCCGGCGTAATCGAACGCATGGTCGAGCCCGAACGGCAGATCAGTTTCCGTGTTTCTTGGGTGGATGACAACGGTAAGGTTCAGGTCAACCGCGGATACAGAATTCAGTTTAATTCCGCAATCGGTCCTTATAAGGGAGGAATTCGGTTCCATCCTTCCGTAAACTATTCTATCATGAAGTTTTTGGGTTTTGAGCAAACCTTTAAAAACAGTCTGACCGGCTTGCCCATGGGCGGCGGTAAGGGCGGTTCCGACTTTGATCCCCGGGGCAAGAGCAATGGCGAAATTATGCGTTTCTGCCAGGCTTTCATGACCGAGCTTTCCAGACATATCGGTGCAGATACGGACGTTCCCGCCGGAGATATCGGCGTTGGTGCCCGCGAAGTAGGTTATATGTTCGGTCAGTACAAGAGACTGCGTAACGAATTTACCGGAGTACTTACCGGGAAAGGCCGTTCTTTTGGCGGTTCCCTCATCCGTCCCGAAGCTACGGGCTACGGTGCGGTTTATTACGTAGTTGAAATGCTTAAGACCTTTGGCGAAGAAGTCAAGGACAAAACCTTTGCGATTTCCGGATTCGGTAACGTTGCTTGGGGTACCGCCAAGAAGGTCGCCGAGTTGGGCGGTAAGGTCGTTACCATTTCCGGCCCGGATGGTTATGTTTACGACCCTGACGGCGTTGTAACCGAAGATAAGATCAATTATCTGTTGGAAATGCGTGCTTCCGGCCGGGATAAGGTCCAAGATTATGCTGATAAATTCGGCGTTGAATTCTTCCCCGGACAAAAGCCCTGGGGCCAGAAGGTCGATATTTGCATGCCTTGTGCCACCCAGAACGAAGTTCGGATTGAAGATGCCAAGAACATCGTTGCAAACGGTGTGAAATATTATGCCGAAGTTGCAAATATGCCCACCACCGCAGAAGCCGTTTCCTATTTGAAGCAGAACGGTGTTGTTATTGCCCCCTCTAAGGCTGTCAATGCCGGCGGCGTGGCGGTTTCCGGCTTGGAAATGAGCCAGAATTCCATGCGTTATAGCTGGACAGCGGAAGAAGTGGATGCAAAGCTCTATCAAATTATGGCTGACATTTACAAGAATTCTTATGAAGCCTCCAAGAAGTATGGCATGGAAGGCGACCTTATTGCAGGTGCCAACATTGCAGGCTTCGAAAAGGTTGCCGATGCGATGATCGCACAGGGAATTATTTGATTCTCTGATTTTATGGTTTAAGGATAAAACTCCCCGTATTCTCATCAGAATACGGGGAGTTTTTCTATCGATTTTCCAGAGGGATATAAGGAGTCTCAGGCTTAACTCCAATGTATGCAGGCCTTAGGATTTTTTCTGCATTTTGAATTTCCTCGATGCGGTGGGCGGACCATCCGGCGACCCGGGAAACTGCAAAAATGGGAGTGTAAAGCTCGAAGGGAAGCTCCAGCATTTTGTAGATCAATCCGGAGAAGAAGTCAACGTTGGGGCTGACGCCTTTATATATCTTACGCTTTTCTCCAATGATTTCAGGGGCAATTTCTGCTACCGTTTCATAGAGGGCAAATTCTTCTTGGTATCCCTTTTCCTCGGATAATTCTTTTGCACAAACCTTTAAAATATCCGCCCGGGGATCTGATTTTGAATAGACGGCATGGCCCATCCCGTAAATTAGCCCTTTTTTGTCAAATGCGTCTTTGTCAAGCAATCGGTTCAGGTATTCACGAATGGCATTTTTGTTCTTGGTGTCAACGTTTGCTTTCATATCCTCAAACATCTGCACCACTTTTACGTTCGCACCGCCGTGCCTGGGGCCCTTCAGCGAACCTAATGCCGCCGAAACGGCAGAATAAGTATCCGTCCCGGATGACGTAACCACGTGGGTGGTAAAGGTCGAGTTGTTTCCGCCTCCGTGTTCTGCATGTAATACCAATGCAAGATCGAGGATCTTTGCTTCCAAGGGAGAATATTTACCATCCTCTCTCAACATTGCAAGGAAGTTTTCTGCTGTAGAAAGAGACGGGTCCGGATTATGGATAAACAAGCTCTTCCCTTGATGATAATGGCGGTAGGAAAGATACGCATAAACGGCAAGCATGGGAAAGGTGGCAATCATTTGCATGCATTGGCGAAGGACGTTTTCTACTGAAATATTATCCGGATCTTCGTCGTAGGCGTAGAGTGCCAAAACGCATCGGGAGAGGATGTTCATCATATCCTTCCCGGGGGCTTTTAGAATCATATCCCGCACAAAAGAGGGAGGTAAACTGCGGTAATCTGCCAGCTCTTGGGTAAACTTGGCAAGTTCATACTTCTTCGGGAGTTCAGAAAACAGAAGAAGATAGACCGTTTCTTCAAATCCGAATCTGCCGTCCTTTTGAAAGCCGGATACCAGCTCCTTGATGTTGATTCCACGATAATACAGTTTTCCGTGGCAAGGAACCAGGGTTCCGTCAGGGGCTTTCTCTTTAGAAAGAACCGTGGAGATTTCTGTCAGACCCGTAATAACGCCGTTTCCGTTCATATCCCGAAGACCCCGGTTAACGTTATGATGCCGATACATTTCGGAGGTTATGTGGTGATTTCGGTTGGAAAGGTCTGCCATTTCCCGAATATATTGAGTGATTTCAGAGTAAGAATCTTTCATCTATCGTCTCCTTTCTCGATAATATGGGGTAAGGTGTATTCTTAGAGAATTTTTCCATCCTTCATAAAGATGTAGCCAAGTCCCGATTCGGGGACAACGCCGTCGCTGAGCATTTTCAGGTAGGCTCTCTGCAGAGAAGTTTCTGCAGGAAAACCTTCCGTGGTGCCGTTGTACGGTTTTCCGAAAATTCTCCAGAGATCGCTCTTTTCGTTGTTTGGTATAGACTGTACTACGTCAAACAAATCTGCAAATTTCCGGATTCCCGTTTCGGGAGCCAGATAGTCTTTATGGTTCGGAGCAAGGAGCCAAGAGAAGCAACGGAATTTTACGATTCCGTCGGGGAATCGGTCTGCAAAAAATTCAGATGCCAACCGGAAGGATTCCATGCATTCTTCAATATTCAATTTGCCGGACGAGGGGATATGGGTGTTGATTACCCAATCTCCGTAAGCCAACTTGATTCCGTTTTTCTCATACGTTTCGACGGACGGATCGTCTTCAAACTGAAATCTACCCAAAGAGAATCTGGAAAGCTCAAAGAATCTTACAAGCCAATAAGCAACAAAGGTTCCCCATACGCCGTATACCTTTTTGCATTCCAGCATTTTCCACTTCAGGTCTTCCATGGTATCGTGATATACCTTCATGGACAGTCCGGCTTCTTCGTACAGCTCCTTGCAATGTTTTGCCATGCAGATGTGAAGAAGCAATTCTATGGCGTAACTGTTGACTTCTGCCAATTTTGCGGCGGTACGCACCGCATCCAATGCTTTTTGGTGAATGAAGGAAGCGTCGTCATTGTTGTACAAATCAACATATGTCTTGAAGAGGGAATAATATTCCGTTTTTTCTAATGCGTCAAAATCCGCAAGCAACGATTTTGTTGCTTCTTCCGGAAAATTGTATTCAAGGCAAAAGGATTCGATTTCTGTTCTCATATGTATAACTCCCTTGTTTATTGATGCGAAATAAGTTCACTACATTCCTTTGGTGGAAGTGCAGGGGAGACGATTCTCCCTCGAATGGGGTGGTTTTTGTTCATCCTTCGAAGGACAAGATAGTAAAGAGCAATCATTGGAATCCCAATAAGGGAAAGCCATGGGAAGACGGTGTATAAAAAATAGCTTAGAAATAGGATTGCTATCGGGGTAAGAAATAAATATGCCAAAATTAAAGGGGCCGTTTTATCTTCGTTGGTTTCTAGCGTCACATAGTCTCCCGGGGCGGCGCCAATAACATTATAGGCACATATTACCACATCTTTTTGGTTACAGATTCCGGAATTTGTGCAATGACTGCAGGATTCCGGTCGGGAAGACCGGACGTATGCAAAGGGCTTCTTGATTTTGGTAACTTGTCCGATAATTTTCATGCTTGCTCCATTTCGATAATCTGTTCCGCAATTCGGATTCCGTCAATTGCCGAGGACATGATCCCCCCGGCATAGCCGGCGCCTTCGCCGCAAGGATAGAGGCCCTTTGCGGTTACCGCTTGGAAGGTCTCGGGATTGCGTAGAATCCGTAATGGAGCAGACGTTCTCGTTTCCGGGGCGGTCAGAATTGCCGGTTCATCTCCCAGGATTCGCTGTTTAAATTGATAAAAGCCTTCCCGTAACCGCCTTGAAATTGGAGACGAAAAAAGTTCGTTGATATTGTAGGGAACAACCCCCGGCAAAAAGGTTGCTTTTGGGCCCACAAGGCGATCGGGATGTTCGTTGTTTAAAAAAGCGGTTCCCGTCGTTGCAGGTCCCATTCCATTTGCAACGCGATAGGCGGCAGATTCAATGGTCTTTTGTAGGGATAATCCTTCTTGTACGGTGGAAGGCCGTACCGATGCCAAAATGGCAGAATTTGCATTTTCTCCATTTCTGGCAAAGGAACTCATCCCGTTGGTCGTCAGTTGTCCCGGAACGGAGGATGCATTTACCACCTGCCCTCCAGGACACATGCAAAAGGAATAAATTGCTTCGGAGGATGCTTTATCCGTTACATGACTGAACAGGTAGTCTGCGGGGCCAAGCTGTTGGCGTCCGTTATATTTTCCATAAATTCTTGCGTTTAATGCTTCTTGACTGTGTTCGACCCGAAATCCAACGGAAAAGGGTTTTGCCTCGATTGCCAACGGTTGTGATAAAAGCATCTGATACGTGTCCCCGGCTCCGTTGCCTACAGCCAAAACGGCGGTGTCCGTATCATATCGCTCTTCGTTCAGCCAAATAGCCCGGAGTTGTCCATGCTCGATGGTTAGACCCGTTAATTTTGTATGAAATCGAATTTCTCCGCCTAAGGAGAGAATTTCTTCCCGGAGAGATTTTACGACATTCCGCAGTCGGTCGGTGCCGATGTGCGGTTTTGCCAATGTAAGAATTTCTTCCGGTGCACCGAAGGATACAAAGGTTTCCAGAACCTTTCGGCAGCGGGGATCGTTAATTCTTGTGGTTAACTTCCCGTCAGAAAAGGTCCCGGCACCCCCTTCTCCGAATTGTACGTTGGATTCCGGATTTAGGGGTCCTCCGTTCCAAAAACCTTCTACAGTCCGAATCCGTTCTTCCAAGGCTTGTCCCCGTTCGATCACCAGAGGACGGTGCCCGCATTTCGCCAAAAGCCATGCACAAAACATCCCGGCAGGGCCGAAGCCAATGACGGGGATCGTTTTTGAATGGGAAACCCGTCCGGGGAATTCATAGTCCGGGAAGGGGCGAAGCCGCGGATGCTTCAGATCCGTTTTCATCGCAACCGTATAGACGAAGGAAAACCGATCTTTCCGGGGATCAAGGGAACGGCGATAAACAAAGGCAGGTGTGGAACCGGGCAAACCCAGTTCTTTTTTAGCCTTTGCCAAAGCTTCGTGCTCCGGCCGGTCTACGGGCAGGCGAATGTCGTTTAGGAGTTGATAATTCATTGTACGCTTACTTTTACGGAATAGGTTCCCACCACGTCAAAGGAAACCCCCGTTACCGATGCAGTCGGGGTAACGAATACGGCGTAGGATCCGTCCTCCAGACTTTCCGACACGTCCACCTGGCATTTCAGCGTATCGGTGGTCAGTTTTTTCAACGAATCGGATTTTCCGCGAATTCGGATGGCTACGGCTCCTGAGGAAATCCGAGCAACCTTGCCGGTAGGAACGTTTGTGCAGGTAATGGTGGCGGGACTAAAGGTCAGAATCTTGGTGGTCACGTCTTTATCAATGGTTACCGTTGCAGTGACTTGCTCTTTGTCAAAAGAAATACCTTCTTCTTTGGGAAGCGTAAGTACGACGGTTCCGCTTTTGGAGAATTGGGAGGTTTCAATGGTTCCAACAGAAATTTTTTCCAATCCGGACAGTTGTTTTTCCGGCCCGGTTACTTTGATATAAGGAGTATCCAATGCAACGGTGATAAAGGAAGATTCGTCCACCCCACCGTAGGAATTTGTAATTTCCACCGAGGTGGGCAAGGTCTTCCGATAGGAAACGTTTATAAGTGCTTCTGCTGCTGCATCCGAAAGGGTAAGATACCGCCTGTCAATGTTTTCTCCGGCATCGTTGACCAGGGAAATGTCATAAGTTCCCAAAATGTTTTCCTTGGCATTGGTTAGTGGAACGGTGATATAGGCTTTGCTGATGGTGGAGACGGTTTTGGAAGGCCCGGAGACGGTGATTGTGCTTGGGGAAATGCTTTGTTCATCAATTTCGTAGCCGGAAGGCAACGCTCCGAAGGGGCGTAACTCAATAGGAATCTCTCTGGTCTCCTCGGCACAAAATTCAATGGTGAAATTTTTCGGATAAATATCCGTCACCGTAAGACTGTTATTTCCCGTCGTTGCAGAAACACTGATATTATAGGTTCCCTCCGAAATTACGGAGTCCATGTTCAAGGTTGCCTTAATGTCATCTTTTGAGAGGTTGATTAACTCCGATCGAGACCCGGAAACCGTTACGCTTACGGTAAGATTCGGATCCGTCATCAGATACATATAGCCGTTTCGGTCGGGGACCGAGCCTTCAAATGCTAAATCGACCTCCACCTTATCGAATACCGTTTCATTGACCGGATTGACAATGTAGAGGATGTAGATCCAGACAAATAATGCGAGGAAAATAGAGATGATTTTCAAAAAATTGTTGTTGTGGAGCAGATTCCCGAAAAAGGATCCGATGTTTTTCTTCTGATTCATTGTTTGTTCCTCCCCTTCCGGAAATAGGAAAAGGGCTCTCTCTTTTTCTTCTCATCCGTTCCCAATTCTTTTGTCAAAAGGGTCTGCAGTGCATCTGGGGTCAGTCGGCGTTGCAGATTTCCCTCCAATGCTACGGAAATGATCCCGGTTTCCTCTGAAACAAGGATTACGACGGCATCGGAAATTTCGCTGACACCGATCCCGGCTCGGTGACGTGTCCCCAGATCACTGTCAAATTTCCTTGTAGTAAGGGGCAAAAAACATCCAGCGGCCCGAATTCTTCCGTCACGGATAATCATTGCACCGTCGTGAAGCGGAGCCTTCGGATAAAAAATATTCATAATCACGTCGGAAATAATTGCCGCGTCCACCGTGGTCCCCGTATTGATTACTTCTCCCAGTTTTGTGGTGCGTTCCACAACGATCAGAGCCCCGGTTTTGGTTGCGGACATATTGGAAACCGCATCGACGATGTGGGTAATATTCTCTTCTACCTCTGCGTCGGTCTGTTTTTTATCCGTAGCAAAGAACGGCAGTGTTTTTCCGTTTCCGCTGCGACCGATTCGTTCCAGAAGGGTACGTAATTCCGGTTGAAACACAATCAGGACGGCAAGAATACCGAATTCCAAGGTGCTGTTCAATATGTACGACGTCGCCTGTAAATTAAGCCCCTGGGCTACCTGAAACAGAATTACGATCAGAACGATGCCTTTCATCAGTTGAGCCGCACGGGTATCCCGGATGAATTTCAGAACGTAGTAAATAATGATTGCCACAATGGCAATATCCACGAAGTCTTGCCAGATAAAATTCTTTACGGTGGTTACTACAAATTCCCCGATGCTTTGTAAAAATTGAAGCACGATCCCACTCCTTTTCCCTGTCCTGATATTGTGAAAACGGGGCGTCACAGGCCGCGAAGCCCCGTTTCTTGGCAAAAATGTCTAAAAGAATAAGATAAACTATATTCCTTTTTATTTTACCAATAATTTAATAAAAAATCAATACTATCCAAAATAATTTTGATATTTCTTCAAATATTTTACACACTCGTAGGCATCGTGCTCTGTATTTCGGTATCCAAAACTGATTCGGACCGCCCCCGAATTCAGTGTATTCAGGGTTTTGTGAGCTAAGGCGGAGCAATGGTATCCCCCTCGGGTGCAAATATTACATTGGTCCAGCCAACGGGAAATTTTTTCCGAGTGATCCCGTTCGTGGACAAGGGCAATGGTTGCCACCGACGGGCCATAGCCTTCCAGGATTCGAAATCCTGAGATTTTTTTTGCTTCTTCAACAAACAAATTCCGTAATTCAGCTTCGGTTCTTCGAATGGTTTCTTTGTGGCGATCGGTAAAACGAATTCCCTCCCGTAATCCGGCAATTCCCGGCGTGTTCAGCGTTCCGCTTTCGTATCCTTCCGGAAACGTTTCCGGTTGTTCCTCGGAAAGGGAATCGTACCCGGTTCCGCCCTGCAAGAAAGAACGCATATCTAAGGGACGGGCAAGGATTAAGGCTCCGGTTCCTTGGGGCCCGAGTAATCCCTTGTGCCCCGGGATACAGATCAAGTCGATAGGATCCTTTTGAAGATCATAAGCCTCCGTTCCTGCAGTCTGTGCACCGTCAACTCCGAAAAGTATTCCGTATTTACGGCAGATTTCTCCGATTCTTCGGACGGGAAGAATTTGTCCCGTTACGTTAGAGGCATGGGTAACAAAGACCAGGCGAGTCTGGGGGCGGAGTGCCTTGCAAAAGTTAGAAACCGTTTCATCCTCCGAATTTCCCGTACTGAAAACGTCAAAGGATATAATTCCCCGCTTTTTCAACGCAGTAAGAGGACGAAGTACGGAATTGTGTTCCAGATCCGAGACCAAAACGTGATCTCCCTCTTGCAGAATTCCCTTTAAAGCCCGGTTGATTGCATCCGTCGTATTCGCCGTAAAGATAACGGTTTCCGGTTCCGTTCCAAAGGATTGAGCAAGTGTCTTTCGCGTAGAAAACACGGTCTCGGAAGCATCCATCCCCATTTTGTGACCGCTTCGTCCCGGATTTGCTCCGTTTCCCCGAAGTTGCTTGAATACTGCCTGTATTACTTCAGCGGGCTTCGGATGGGACGATGCCGCATTGTCAAGATAAATCATAAATTTCTCCCGTGACACGAACCCCATTGTTTTTCAACAGGGAATAGGCGGTTTCTACCTGCGTGTGTGCCACGCTGACACACCATCCGCAGCCGTTCAAGGTAGAAGATTTTTTTATAATCGATGCTTTGATGCCATACCGCTTCAGGACGTCCTGTGCTTTTTGTGCATACGTGACAGACCGAACTCCAATGCATTTTGTTCTCATGGGTTATCACTCTTTTAAACAAATGTAGCCATAGGCTCAGTTCATCTTATGCAAGCGGAGGTGCACTTGACATTGGCGAATTAGTTATGCAGACGGATGTATTCCCGATATTGACGAATTGGTTATGCAAGCGGAGGTGCACTTGACATTGGCGAATGAATCTGTTATACTGTATCATATCAAGCGGTGGACGGGCATAGAATTCCGTGAAGGGAGTGTCTTCATGGAGCTTTTAATATCAAATGCCGCCTTATCTTGGTTGTGTCTGGTTGCGTTGTTCGCCTTTACGGAGCTGTTCTTTCTCCGTTATCGGATCATTTGGTTTTCGGTGGGCAGTACCGGGGGGCTTATGATTTCATTATGGAATGGGCCGCTGTGGCTTCAGATTGCAGCATCGGTAGTTCTTTCCGTTGCTCTTTTGTGGTTGAGCCGCAACTGGGTCCGTCAGGCGAGACGGGACGACGCATTGCTTGAAATTCTGCCGGAAGGAAATGAAAATGAAACCAATTCGATTCGGTTTGATCGGAACCTCGGAGATCTCTTGCAAGATGGCCCAGGCTCTGACCTTGTGCCCGAAAACAACCCCATGGGCAGTGTATTCCCGCAGTCAGAAGAAAGCGGAGACGTTTGCACAAAGGTTCCGTATCCCTTATCCTTGCTCGATCCTTGATGAATTTTCGAAAAGAGTGGATGCGGTTTATATTGCGTCCCCCAATTCGTTACATTGTGAGCAGTCTCTCTATTTTTTGGAACGAAAGATTCCCGTTCTGTGTGAAAAACCCTTGGGGTCGAATCTCAAAGAAGTTACTCGGATGCTGGAGATTGCAGAGAAAAATGACGTCTATCTGGCCGAGGCCTATAAATCGCGATATATGCCCGGCTATGGGGAAATAAAAAATCACTTGAAGGATCTCGGAAAAATTCGCAACGTACGCTTTGATTTTTCCAAGTATTCCAGCCGCTATGATGCCCACAAAAACGGGGAAGACGTCAACACGTTCCGGGCGGAATTTTCCAACGGTGCATTGTTAGACTTGGGGATTTATTGCCTCTACCCGGTCTTAGATCTGTTCGGAGAACCGGAATCGATTTCGGCGTCCGGGATTCTTGTCTCCGGAGGCGTAGACGGTCTTGGGAGTACTATCCTGACCTATCCTGATTTTCTTGTGACTCTCAATTATTCAAAAATTTCTGATGGAAATAAGCAATGTGAAATTCAAGGGGAGAATGGCACGATGCTCGTGGATGCGATTTCTTCTCCCCAGATGATTGAAGTTCGTCTCAGAACCGGCCAAACAACGGTCTATTGCCCTCATACGGAAGAAAATGATATGGTTTACGAATGTGATGCATTTGCCGATGCAATCTTGTCCGAAACTCGTACGACTCCGGGACCGTATCAAAGTGCCTTCCGAATTCTCGATTCCGTACGCCGGATGGTAGGGATTAAATATCCTGCGGACCAATGCGATTATTGATAAGAAAAATGCGGTACTCTTTTCTTTGAAGAGTACCGCACCTTTTATTTAGCATTAAAAAGTGAGATGGGACAAGACCGAGGTCAAGTAAGAAAATTCTAAGTTCATCATATAAATCATGAAAACAAATATGTATAGAACGGAAAATATGCTGGTAACCATTCCAATAATCGAGAGGATCAGCCCCGGAATTGCCATGCCTTTGCCGGTGGCAGATCTCAATCCCTTTATGGAATTAACGAGACCGATGATTCCGAAAATAAGTCCCAAGCAATTGATGGCCATGGCCAGGATTCCAAAGATCAGGCCGGTTTTTGCGTTTTTTGCAGTATCATCGCTGACCTGTGGGTTCTGCACGGCAGAAACAGCCTGCTGCGGAATAACAACAGGGGGGATTTGTGAAGTTTGTGAAGTTTGTGTTGCTTGTTCCGTTGCTGCTTCCGAGGGCGAAGTCGATTCAATTTTTGTTCCGCAATAAGCACAAAAGGCTTGCCCTTCGCTCAGCTCTGCGTTGCACACGTTACATTTCATATCATACACTCCTTTAGTATGGTTAGATAAGATTATATGTCTGCAAGAATATTATAACATCTTATCGTAAAAAAGTCAATAGAAAAGTAAATAAAATAAAAAAGACAGGCTTAAACCTGTCTTTTTTTGGTGACCCGTAGGAGAGTCGAACTCCTGTTACAGCCGTGAAAGGGCCGTGTCTTAACCACTTGACCAACGGGCCGTTTGGTAGCGGAAGCTGGATTTGAACCGGCGACCGTACGGGTATGAACCGTATGCTCTAGCCAACTGAGCTATCCCGCCATGCTTGCCCCTTCATCGTTCGGCGCACGAATATTATACTACATTTTTTGCCCTTTGTCAATGGCGACAATGTAACATATTTGAAACGAAATTGTGAAGCGGCTATTTTTAGTCATATGTTTCTTCGTCCAGGTAAGTGGAAAGCAAGTCTGCCGTATAAAATATCAAGGTTTCTGGGTAATCGGTGTTTACCTTCTGCAGCAAAGAGCGGTACTCGTAATCCTCTCCGCCGTAGGGCCCCATGTGATAGTAAATACACAATTCCTCCTGGGGAGTTAACCGAAGAAAGGATTGAAGCATCCGAATAGAACGGTAGGAGTGGGGAAGAGGCGGAGAAACTGTTTTAGTATTCGACCAAACATCGACCTGTTCCCATTTTCCGTTGATCTTACGGTTTCTTTGCTCCAAGACATAGTAATTGCATTTGCAAATATCATGAAGCAACGCGATGACAATAATGCTGCTCTCCGGCAATTCAATCCCCCGAAATTCCAAAAGTTTTTTGAAGCTTTCGTATACGTTCAGTGTATGTGCCAGTAATCCGCCGATGCAATTATTATGATATTTTGTGGATGCGGGTGCGGTATAAAAATCAGTTTTTGTCTCCAAATATTCAATCAGAGAATCTATGCCCTTTCGATCTACCGACCGTAGAAGATCCAAAAATACCTTCTTATTTTCTTCAATTGCTTCCGGTTTATACATATGTATTTCTCCTTATCTTTGTCTCGTAATGCAGATGCCGGTGGGCAGTGTTGCAAACGTATATCCTTGATCTCTCAGCCCGGAAATAATTCTTGGAAGAGAGGCGTTGGCACGTTTGTTATCCATAAAGACAATAACGCAAGTTTTGTAGATTGCCTTCAACGGCTTTGCAGATTCTTTTAAGGTATCTGAAACAATTTCGTCCACATTGCTTTCCGTTGCATTTTGGGTATCCACAGACCAATCGTTAACCATAAAGCCCTCTGCCTCCAAACGGGCAATGACTTTCGGAAAAACGTCTTTACTTCCGGTGTTTTGCTCAAAAAGAGTCTTTGCCGTGGCTGTTCCACCCGGCATGCGGACGAGGATGGGAGATTCTCCGGTGATTTCCTTTACCATATCTCGGCAAGCATAAAGGTCTTGAAAGTATGCATCCTCGCTGGAGTAAATTTTCTTAAAATCGTCGGAGTAAGAACGGATCCCAATTTTGTGTCCCGCTTCCCACGCATTCTTTAATGCACTTCGTAGGGTTTCGTTGGATTTTAAATTCGTTGCGACCACAAAAAAGGTTCCTTTGAACTCGTGCTTATTCAAGGTTTCAATGACGTCAACGGTATTCTGGGAAAAGCCACCGTCAAACGTAAGAAATGCAGTAGGAGTGGTTTTATAATTTTCACGGCTTTCCAACAGTTTTAGCTTGTTTTCAGCTTCCGCTTTTTGCGTTGTTAGATCGCTCAGCTGTTGCTGCAGATCGGAAATTTCCTTTCGGTAAGATTCGGTTTTTTGCACCACATCCTCAAAGCCACCAATATTCTCAATGGCAGTTTTTTCCTTAAAGCATCCGAAAATCAGCAAAAGAGAAGCCATTGCCGCAATGAACGTAAGAAAAACACTTGCAAATCTCATCTTGCCACCTCAATTTCCGCCGAGAGAAGATATTTTGCGGTTCAATTCGTCAATTTCTCTCTTAATAGTATCAATCTTAGACTCTAAACTGCTCTTTTCCGTTTTAACATCGTTCAGCTCCTGCATAACCATTCCGTATTCTTCCGGTCTTGCTTGGTTTTGATTCCGAAGCCCTGTGTATCGCACGAGAAGAATAATGGTCAAAAAAAGGAATACGAATGCAATTCCGGCAAAAATCAGGTCTATTCTTTTTTCCCGCAGGAATGCTCTCCCGAATTTGGATTTTTTACGTTTCATAGGGCAGACCTCCGTTGCTGTGATGTGAGATAGCGTTGACAGTATTGTATGAATTTGATTAAAACACCGGTAATATTTTATATTATACCACATTTGCTTTGTAATTGCAAGTCCCCTTTCCAATCTAATATACATTCTTTTGATCATTGTGTGCAGTCTTACCGGATGTCATACTCGAATGACTCCCGTATCGAATATAGTCCGAAGTTTAATTGTGACAAAAAACTGATTTTATTACGAAAATTATTGACAAAATTTAAAAAATATTATAATATAGATATGTATATGTTAAATTCACCGAATTTTCAAATACAGATAAAAAATGTCAGGAGGTTAATTTCTATGAGTCCCACGGAAGTCATTATCGCGGTTGCTACCGTTGTAATCGCTGTTGTTATTGGATTTCTTGTCGGTATTGTCTACCGTAAAAAAATTGGCG
>JAZTWH010000032.1:0-5710 GCA_045635765.1 Eubacteriales bacterium
ATTGAAACCACACTTTTATTATACACTTTGTTGGGAAGAATGTCAATTGTTTCTATGAAAATCATATTTTGATAAGGTGGAATATTGAGATTTCGAAAAAATAAAACTTTATGATGGTTTTACTGCACTAATAGAAGAATGAGGCAATAAGAAGGCTCAATTCTATAAATTTCTTTAGTTTGATCTAACTGATAATATAGTGCCTAGTCTCCAAAAACATTTGTCAAAACATTTGTCAAAGTGGATTTTTGATTTTGGATGTATTGGAAATGCCGGGTTTTTTGATGTAGTTCATGCGGTCTCCAAATACATGGCAGACGCATGGGATGGTCGAACGAGCGTTTGCCAAACTGAAATAGGGTATGATTTTAGTGGATTTTAAAAAGATATATGCCACGATAAAAAACACGCCCGAAAATATCTTCGAGCGTGTTATGATTTTATTTTACAGATTGATCAGGTTGTATCTTGCCATTACAAATTCCGTGACAGTCTTGCTACGAACTCGCATATGGAGATTTGCAATCACGTCTTTTACCATCTCTTCCGTAAGTTTCGGAATATCCTTTTTATATTCTGGATAGGCGTTCAGAAGATCGTTGAAAAGAGTAATTAAAAGATCCTTTGATCTTGTTTTTCCGTGATATCCACGGGAAATTAACGCCATATTGTTGTCATAATTTGGAGCCAACCCCAACAGTTTTCCGGTCGATACATCTCGGAGGAGACCAAAATTGTTGGTGTGCCGATCCGGATTCGCACAGATGGTATCCATAAAGATGAGACGAATGTAATCAGGGATTGCTTCCGGGCAAAGTTTTTTCAGAGCTTCCACCACATCAACGTAATCTTCATTATCTCCCATAAAGGCGGACGCTGGCTCAAAATTAACGGAAGCTCCGTTTGTAAAATCAAGAGATTTTACGCATCCTTCGCCTCTTTCATAGGTTGCCATATTCAGCCCGAGAAGTTTCCCTAATTCATAGATAAAAAGCTCGGAAAACGCTTCTTCGTGACTTGCCTTTTTATACATCCACCACTTGCCGTTGCGAAGTTTCCAACACTTTTCAAAACTTCCCACATTAGTCAATTCCGGTGTCTTTGAACGCTTACTGTTCGCTGCACGGTTAAAACTATCGTAGGTCCCCTTCAGTGCGAGATTGGAGAAATAATCATCCGTAAACTTCACATCATCATAGGTCAGATCCGACCCAATCGGACGAATCCAATAATTATCGGTAATCGTCGCCCCATTGACGTGAATTACGGTAGAAATGTCATCCTTTTCCCCCAACCGAAGGGCTTTTTTCAAAAGGCGAGAGTTTGCACGATGCCGGTCGATGGCACGGGTTTCCAACCACAAATCCGCATTTTGAATCTTCTTCAGATAAAGAGGCAGCAGGGACGCATTTTTAATCGCAAGTTTTCCGTTTTCCCAAACTGCAACAAGGGTATCGCCACTTAAAATTTCATAATTCAGACGATTCATCAACTCTCTCCTTTCCGTTTTTTATTATTATACCACATTTTCTTTTGAAAGTCAACTCAGTCCCTCTTGAAAAATATTGTGACGTTATGGTAAAAGAGCGGGGCAACGAAAAGGGATTTTTGATGGACACCTGCCTCATCGCCCAAGATCAATTCAAGACGTATTTGGATTATTTTAGGATTCCGGAAGAATAACATAAAAGTGACAGTTTTAAACTGTCGCTTTTATGCTTTATTTTATGCGAAAAAGTTTTGATAATGTCGTTCCCAGTCTCTAAAAACATTTGTCAAAATATTTGTCAAAGTGAATTTTTGATTTTGAATGTGTTGGAAATACTGATTTTTTAGAGGTAGTGCTTGCGGCCTCCAAAATCGCGTGTCCTGGGGTCGATCCCTAGTCCCCTGCCAAATAAGAACGATCCACCACGTGGGTCGTTCTGATTTTTGTTGGGAAAGAAAAGAAGGCTCCGTTCTTTGTTCCGGGTGTTCGCCTATCAGAGATGGCAAATGTGGCACCAATGTAGCAAATATTTAACATCTGTGTCGAGAATTGTTTCATTTTGTTTGTTATAATTATAAATATACAAAGAATTCGTGCATGAGGTCTATCTTTTTTTTGCAAAATGAACTCTTTTTTCGGGCAATTGTAAATAAAATGTGAAATTGAAAAAAGGTTAAGTCTTTTTCCCCATCTCCCTCGTCTTACCTGTGAACAAGGAGAAAGGGATTCTTTAGAGATCTCTCTCCGTAAGATCGATGGGGAATGGTATCTGATCGTCGAACTTTCGGAGCACCTTTCGGTTCCCGAAAGCACATAAAATAATAAACAAACGCGAAAGCGTAATATAAGGAGGAAACAGTATGTTCTGTAAAAACTGTGGTAAAGAATTGACCAACGACGCGAAGTTCTGCAATGCCTGCGGGACCCCCGCAGAGGCCGTTGCTCCGTCCGGGGAAGGCTCCGGGGTGTACGTTCCCCCTGCGGCTCAGCCTCAGGCAAACACCATCACCATTCCCCCGATTTTTGCCAACTTTCTGCCGGAATTGAAGGCCCTCTTTTCCAAGAATCCCACGAAGATCGCTTCCGTTGCCGCAAAGAGCACCGGCTTTGAATGGGCGATCTGGGCCTTTGTTTCCTTGTTCTCCTTCGCTTTTTCGGCGGCGGTGTTCCCCCTGCAGCTGATCAAAGATATGGCCGGATCCATGGGCGGCTCCGTCATGGAATATCTGGAATATCCCTTCGGCGGGATTTTCGGTATCTCCCTGCTGATCGGACTGATTGCCTACGTGGTGTTCGGTGCCGGCTTCTGGGGCTTGAACTGCTTGGTTCATAAAAAGCTGATTCACCCTTGCAAGACCCTGAACCTGTTCTCCTGTGCTTTGATTCCTCTGATTGCCGCACAGCTGTTGAATATGCTTCTGGGCCTGATGTGGATTCCCTTGACGGTCTATACCATCCTTTTCGCGGTGATCTTTTTGGTGGTTCTCCTTTACGTGGGGATTCAGCGGGTCGAAAAAATGGAAACCTCTCCCGCTTGGTTGTTTACCGCCGTGGTTGCTCTACTGATGGGCCTGGTCCTTCTGATCGGGGGATCCATCTACGGTGCGGTGATCAAAGCCGCCATTGAAACGGCTGCCGGCTCTATCATGGGCGGTTTGTTCTGATTAAAATGAAATCGGAGAAATAAAATGAAACAGAGAAAAAGTATAAGAAACATGATCCTGGGCGGGCTGTTCCTGTTGGTTTTGTGCCTGTTCTGCGGATGCGGTGCCACGGTGGACACCAATATGACCATCGAGGACGGCTTTACGGGGGATCGGACGATCTCTCTTACCATTGATTCTGAGGACCTCACCGAGTACGTCACCGGCGGAATTACCGGTCTGGAAACGGTAATCACCGAAAACATTCCTTCGGAAATGACCTATGATATTACCACCAACGAAAGCGGTGCGTCGGTCATCAATTTCCATATTACCTTTTCCAGCCTGGAGGATTACAAAACAAAGGTAACCGCCATCCTGACCGCCGGCGGGTTTACGGAAGCCCCCGAAATCGAGTACGACAGACAGGACAACCCCTTCAAGCAAGGCGTTGTGTTTACGGAAGATTTTGATTCCATCGACCTGATGGAATGGTATAAGAACGCCTTGCAGACTGCCGGCATCATCAGCGAAAGCTCCACGTCCAACTGGTATGAACGGGGGCAGGGGACCGTTGCCGTTGCAGGAATGGAGTTTAGCGAAAATTACGACATTTACATCAACGAAATGGTGGATAACACCCTGAACGACATTGACGTGGAGACCACCGTTTCCATGGACGGCTCCATCGTCCGGGTAGTAGACCTCTGCGTCAGCGACAGCACCTACACCACCCTGAAGGAAAACGGCTGTACCTTGGACACATATCTGAAGGAGCTGGTCTCGGACCCCGACACCCTGGTCCGGGAAAAGGAAGAATATAGCAATTATCACCATTTCATCGTGACCCTTCATGCTGCAAATGCCGGGGAACTGGCGGAGAAAACCAACAAGCTCCTTAAAACCGAAGGAAACACCTTTGGATGGGAGGTTGTCACGAAAGAAGACGCCCCCGGATACGGCATTATCACCGTCAAAGAAACGCTGAATACCTCCTTCTACGTAAATTCCTACTGCACCACCAGTGCGGTTAAAATCTTTGAAAACGCCCAACTGAACGACGGAGAAGCGGAGAATATCTATTCTTCCGAAAGCGGATTCCGTTACAGCCCCAACGGGGAAGAGGTCCAAGCCTCCCTCACCTGGAAAATCGGCTTTGAAAAGGTGGAATTGGACGTCACTGCTTACGGAAAAGAAAACCTCAAGGCGGAACTCAAATTTACCGTGAACGAAACCTTCGACGAATCCCTGAGAGCCTCCGCCTTCTCCTCCGTAGAGAACTACGCGGGCAAATTCCAGGTGGAAAAAGAAGAGAACGTATTGACGGTCTCCGTCAAGGGAACGGTCAAGGAAGTGACCCAGGCCTTGAACGAGCTGGCAAAGGGTCCCTCGGCCATGGAAATGGATTTCGTAACCATTGAAATGCACGACGCGTCCACCCCTTCGCCTTTCACCTCCGGCAAAAAGGTGGTCATGGAGTACGACTTCTCCGAATTGATCGGAGAAAGCGTTCCCATCGTTTTGAGCAAGGACGGAAACGTCTATCTTTCCTACGTGGCCGAACAGGAAGACGGTGCGTTATGGATCGAAAACAACGGAGAACTTTCTCTGTACAAGCAGTCGGTGAAGGTATTCCCCATCATCCTCGTGGCCGTTTTCGTTTTGCTGATCTGCGGAAGCGTCCTTTTGGTCCTGTTGGCCAAGAACGAAATCCTCGGAATCATCACGTTCTTTAAAAACGTAAAAATCCAAAAACCCGCAAAGCAACCCCCCTCCGGCACGGCCGTCGCCCCCGCCGTTGAGCCCTCTCAAAAGGAGGCTTCCGCAGAAGGGGCGTTCGCCGTCGAGACTTCCGCCGGCGCCACTGCCCCCCGGAAGGCAACCGTTGAAGAAGAATCCGAAGACGAGGAGGTTTTACTGTAATGAAATTCCCTATAAAACTGTTGTGTGCCGTTCTTGCCCTGATCATCGGCATCGTCGGGCTGATCGTCCTGTTGAACCCCTCCAAGACCGAGGGGGAAAAAGTGGTGGAAAAATATATTACCGCCGTCAACAAGGGTGACGCGAAAGCAATGAATAAGCTGGAAGATCCTTCCAAGATCCTGAAATCCTTCGGCTCTTTGTCCCAAGTTTTGGGGGACGAAGTGATCCCCGATCACGATTTCGACAAGGGAGACCGGAAAGAGGCCTTGGCACAAAGTAAGATCTCCGGCTTTGAGATTCCCGAGGACGCAACGGTAGACCGCGTCAAACTGCTGGCCGTCTCCGAAGAGGAAAAGCACAACCAATCCTACCTCAATATCAGCGTAAAATACATTTCCATCCACGCTGTCATCGAAGTAACCTATACCACCGAAGACGGAACCACCAAAACCCTTCAGGAAGAAAATTCCTTTGATATCTGGTACCACAAATCCAATTACGTCATCGTAGACTGATTTGGAATACGGATTGACCGAATCCCCCCCCGCACCCCCCCAAGAATACAATGCAGGATATTACACGAATGTAATATCCTGCATTTTTTATCAATTTTGCACCCGGGAGAATTCTCCGGGAGAGAGAGGGCAGGCCCGGT
>JAZTWH010000033.1:0-8196 GCA_045635765.1 Eubacteriales bacterium
GCCTTCGGAACCTGACGGTCATTGAGGATGCCTGTGTTCAGATCCGCAAAAAGGCCCCAGAATTCAATATCAATACGGTGGATATGGACGACGCCCCCACCTATCATATGCTGTCCAACGGCTATACCGACGGGGTGTTCCAGTTGGAATCCGGTGGTATGAAGAAAACCTTGATTCAGCTTCAGCCCAAGAATATCGAAGATATTACCGCCGTCATTTCCTTGTACCGCCCCGGTCCCATGGAATCCATTCCCCAGTACGTGTTTAACAGCAACCATCCCGATCAGATCACCTATAAGCACGAATCCCTGATGCCCATTCTGAAGGTTACCAGCGGATGCCTGGTGTATCAGGAGCAGGTCATGCAAGTGGTCCGAGATCTTGCGGGATATTCCTTCGGCCGCGCCGACGTGGTTCGCCGTGCCATGGGGAAGAAAAAAATGGAAGTCATGGAGCAGGAACGGGAATATTTTGTCAATGGCAAGTTTGCCGCTGACGGTACCATGGAATTGCCCGGTGCCGTTCGGAACGGCGTTCCCGCGGAAATTGCAAACGAAATCTACGATGAAATGGTGGAGTTTGCCAAATATGCCTTTAATAAATCCCACGCCGCGGCCTACGCCTTCGTTACCTATTATACGGCGTACCTCAAATGTCATTATCCCGAGGAATATATGTCCGCCCTTCTCACCAGCGTTCTGGACAAGCCGGACAAGATGGTGGGATACATCAACGAATGTAAGCGGATGGGAATTCGGGTTCTGCCCCCGGATATCAACGAGTCGGAGGTGAACTTTTCCGTTTCGGGGAAGGATATTCGCTACGGTCTTTCTGCGGTGAAAAACGTGGGTCGGTCGGTGGTGGAGCAAATTATCGAAGAGCGTCAGCAAGGGGGGAGGTTCCTGAATTTTTACGAATTCTGTGAACGTACCATGAAGGTCAGCCGGGACGTCGATTCGAGAACTGTGGAAAGTCTGATCCAAAGCGGTGCCTTCGATTCCTTTGGATTAAAGCGGAAGCAACTTATTACGGCCTATGGAGATATTCGCAAATCTCTGCAGGTTTCCATTCGGGAAGAGCAGGAAGGGCAGATCTCCCTGTTCGGAATGGCTACAGAGGAGGATCGCAAGCACAGTGCCGCCGCCATCTACCGTTACCCCGACGTCCCCGAATACTCCAAAAAAGAACTGCTGGCCCTGGAGAAGCAGGTGACGGGACTCTACCTGTCCGACCACCCCATGAATGAATACGAGCATCTCTTTGATTCCTCCGACGCCGTCCGCATTGCCTCCTTTAACGATGAGGAAGAGGGATTCAAGAACAACGATAGGGTCCGTGCCTTTGGGATACTCACCAAGGTCACCCGCAAGATGACCAAGAGCGAGACCATGATGGCCATCCTACAGTTGGAGGACCTGACCGGGTCCATGGAGGTCCTGGTGTTCGGGAAGGCCTACGAACGGCTTTCTCCGAAATTGAACGAAGACGATGTGGTGATCATTACCGGAAAGCTCAGCATCGAGGATTCTCTGCGGGAGGACGACGGGGGAGAAGGCCGAGAGCCTGCCAAACTGATCGCCCAGGAAATTGAAACGGTCAGTAATCCCAACGAGGCCGTTCCCGCCCAACGGGTGTTCCAAGAAGTAAAACAGTTGTACGTTCGGGTGAACTCCGACGATTCCAACCGCATCCGGGATACCATCGAGTGTCTGCAACAAAACCCCGGCAACAGCGAAGTCTTTTTCCATTTCCCCGACGAAAATCGCACCGTTCGTTTCAAGGGGAAAAACGTCGATCCCTCCTGGGAATTAATGAGCCGATTGAAGGAAATCTTAGGAGACCGTAACGTTGCCGTGAAGGTGGTGAAGAAATGATTCGGATGCTTCCCTTGGAATTGGACCGAGATTTATTTTGTCTCTATGAGGATGAAAAACTCCTTGCCAAATGCTGCTATTCTTCGGAGACCGGGGAAATCTGCTCCGTGGAGGACCTGGACCCCGTTGCCGCAAAACCTTGGCACGTGGCACTGATCAAGGCCACCATGAGCAGCTTGGAATATGCCGGAGTTTCCGTTGCATGGTCCGAAAATAAGTCTCTCTTTCCTTTGTTAAAGGTATTGCGATTCCAACCGGAATCCGCCGACCGAATGTCCGTTTCTCTCATCGGATATTTCGATACTGCATGTGAATGTGGAAATCATCAATAAAAAATACCGCTCAATTCCTGATGGATTTGAGCGGTATTTTTTTTATTTTCGGATTTTAATAACGTTGGTCGGGCATTGTTCCTCTGCAATCTCCGCTTCCCCTTTTACCTTTGCGGGGATTTCTTCCACGCGAACGCTGGCCGCTTCGGAGCCCTCCTGGCGGAAGACCGTGGGGCAGATGTCAGCACAAAGACCGCATTTGATGCACCCGGACTTGTTGATTTCTGCTTTCATTTTTATCACCTCACCGAGAATAGTTTTGCCCGGCACCGGTGTAATATACTTTATAAATCTTTCCGTAACATCAATATTTTAATGGTTTTATAACTCCTGGGCTTAGCCCTTGTCTTCTGTCAAGGTTAAGGAAGCCTCGATCGTTTTGCCCGTTCTGTACTGATAATAGCGGATCGCTACCGTGTCTCCCACCTTGTGATTTTTCTTTATTGCTTCAATTTCATTTAACGTTTTTACACTTTTTCCGTCAAAGGAAAGAAGAATGTCGTATTTCTCAATTCCCGCAAGCTCCGCACCGCTTCCGGGGGTAATGGCTGTAACGTATAGCCCCACAGGAAGGCGGTATCTTCGG
Organism: Eubacteriales bacterium; assembly: GCA_045635765.1. Lineage (GTDB taxonomy): Bacteria > Bacillota > Clostridia > Oscillospirales > UBA644 > RGIG995. Next base: position 2,793 of record JAZTWH010000033.1, read on the forward strand.
GCCAGGCTTTCGGTGATCTCTGTTCCGGCAGCAATTCCCGTGGCGGGCCGGTCCTTCACGTAACCGTGCTCCTTTAAATTCGTTACGATTTGAATCGCATCGTCAATGGGAATGGCAAATCCGATTCCTTCTACTTCCGTAGACGAAATTTTCGCGGAAACAACGCCGATGTCTTTCCCCGATGCATCGACCAAGGCCCCGCCGCTGTTGCCGGGGTTGACCGCCGCATCGGTCTGAATCATGGTGGAGACGCCGTTTTCCCCGGAAACCTGACGGTTTAGGCCGCTGACGATCCCCACGGTCACGCTGTTTGCGTATTCCACGCCCAAGGGATTGCCAATGGCGATTGCCGTTTCTCCTACTACCAGATCGGCAGAAGACCCTATGGTTACGGCCGGAAGCTTTTCCGTCCCTTCTACCTTAATCAGTGCCAGATCCGTTTGACTGTCTGCCGCAATTAACGTTGCGTCGGCCTCGGTGCCGTCGTCAAAGAGAATCGTAATAAAGGCGTTTTTGTATTGCTGTGCATACTCAATGACGTGCTGATTGGTGATAATGTATCCATCCTCGGACCAAATAATTCCCGAACCGGTGGAGGTGGATGCCTCGGTCTGATAGTGCGTAAAACCGTAATCAATGGTTTGCGACGGAACGGTAACGTTTACGCACACGATGGAGGGGCGAACGGAGGAGACCACGGTGGAAAGTGCATAGGAATTTTCATCAATAATGATCTGAGCCTGTTGCAGGTCCTCCGTAGAATACTCCAGGGAATTCTTTGAGGAACTGTTTTCTAAACTGCTCAGCTTTTGCTGGTATTCATTGACTAATTTTTGATTTTCTTCTTTAAAATAGGATACCGTTTTTCCCAACGCCAGAAGCAACGCGCCGGATAAGATCAGTGAAATGACCGCCAAAATCGTCGCCGGCGACGATTTTTTTCTCGGAGTCATGGTCGTAGCAGGTTTGTTGAAATCACTGCCGTTTGAGGGTTCAAATTCCATGAAATCAGTCCTTTAATTCATATTGCTATTAGTGTACCACGTTTCTGCGGAATAATTATTTTTGAAAAAAGGCAATTTTGTATAAATAAACTGCGGAAAAGAATCCTTTCCCGCAGCTAAGCAGATTTACTTCGTGCCGAAAATACGGTCGCCCGCGTCTCCCAGGCCGGGAACGATATAGCCGTGGTCGTCCAGCTTTTCATCCAGAGCCGCACAGTAAACGGGAATGTCGGGGTGATCGTCGTTAATTCTTTGAACCCCCTCGGGTGCGGCAATAATGTTGACACATTTAATGTTCTTTACACCCTTGTTTTTCAACAACGAAATGGCCGCAGAGGCAGATCCGCCGGTGGCAAGCATAGGATCAAGGAGAAATACGTGCCGATCCTCAATGTCTGCGGGAAGCTTGCAATAATATTCTACCGGCTCCAGCGTTTCGGGATCCCGATAAAGACCGATATGCCCAACCTTAATGTTCGGAATCAGATTTACGACCCCGTCCACCATGCCCAGCCCAGCCCGAAGGATGGGGACTGCAGCAAATTTTTCATTGGCCAAAACGTGCAGTTTCGCCGTAACCAAAGGGGTCTGCACGTCCGTTTCCTTTGTTTCCAGGTCTCGGGTGATCTCGTAACAAAGAAGCATTGCAATTTCACTTGCCAATTCCCGAAATTCCTTGCAACCGGTATCAACGCGTCTCATAATGGCAAGCTTGTGCTGGATCAGAGGATGATTCGTGACATTGACTTCCATAATGTTTCTCCTTTATTTTCAAGCATTTTAATTCTCTTTTGATGTTCCCGCACTCAAAGGGGCAAAAATACGTCAATTATTAGGGGCAATACTCTTTGCAAGGAACCCGAGGGCCGATGCAAAATTCTTGTCTTAAACTTCGTTCCGTTGGTTTCGTTCCCGCTCCGCTTGCGGCAATCTGAGATAGTAAGGCTCCAGGAGTTCGGGAGAACACAATTCTTCTTGACTCATCATAGCCGCAATTTGTGCTACACTCTCTGCCCGGATAAATCCCCGATCCGCAGAGGCCGCCGTCGCGGGTTTTTCCATTTCATCCGCTTTTTTTAACGCAATTTCCGTTCCGTCTCCGCAAAAAAGCAAAGGCCCCTCCGTTTGTTGCAATAAATCAGACACAGCAATCTGCCGGTCCTCGCAGATTCGCTTCCCGTCTTTAAAGTTTGCGTTGTAAAGCATCCCTCGGCGGGCATCCTCAACGGCACAGACTGTTCCGTCAAAATGAATTCCCACCGCAAGGGCGTGAAGGGAGGACACGGGTGCACAGAGGGTTTTGTTTTTATGTGCAAGCCCCTTTGCCGTTGCTACTGCAATTTTAATCCCCGTAAAGGATCCGGGACCCACGGCAACTCCGATGCGGTCAATTTCATCTATGGACAGGCCGGAATCCTTTAAAACCCCTTCAATCATGGGGAGTAACGTTTGGCTATGGGTCAGTCCGGTGTTGAGATACCGAGAGGCAAGGATTTTTCCGTCTTTCAACATACAGGCTGAGCAGGCGATGGTTGATGCGTCGAAGGCTAAAACGGTCATAGAATCTCCTCCTCGATTCGGATCATCCGATCGTCGATCCCGTCTCCGTATTCAAAATAAATCCGTAAGGCGTCCTCCGGGAGAAATTCTTCCGCATTTTCACTCCATTCCACCAAACTGACCGACCCGGGCTCCCGGTCAAAAAAGCCGATGGAATAAAGATCGTCGTACCCCGACAGCCGGTACAAATCATAGTGGAATACGGGCTTATCCGCGTCGTATCGGTAGCACAAAGCAAAGGTCGGACTCGTGACGTCTCCTTGGTATCCGATTCCCTGAAGAAACCCCTTTACGAATTCCGTTTTTCCGCAGCCCATTTCCCCAAACAGACAAATCATTTCCCTGTCTACGCTTCGGGCAATACGCTGGCCGAAGTCTTTGGTTTCTTCCTCCGAATGGCTATGAAAGATCATGATTTCTCCTTCTGCTTCGGCTTAAGCTTCTTTTTGATTGCTTCGGTGATCTCGGTTCGGGTCCACTTCTTGGAAGGGGGATCCCGGTCGGTTTCATCGTCCATGGGCAGTCCTTTCTTTTCGGAAAGTCTGGCGACCTCTCTCCGGGTCAACGTGTAAAGGACGGCACACAGAGGAACGCTCAGCAAAAATCCCATGATTCCGAATAGCCCTCCGCCGATCGTGATGGAAATCAAGACCCAAATAGCCGGCAGCCCCGTAGCCTCTCCCGAAATTCTGGGATCGATCAGGTTGCTGTCCACTTGTTGCAGGACGATGACGAAGATGATAAACCAGAAGCACTGGCCCGGATTGACCAGCAGCAACAGAAATGCAGAAGGAATGGCACCGATAAAGGGCCCGAGCATGGGGATAATGTTGGTGACCCCAATGATAAAACTGATCAGAGCCGCATATTCAAATCCAAAGATCTTCATGAAAATAAAGCAGAGAAATCCTACCACGATGGAGTCTATCACTCTGCCGGAAATATATCCGGTCAAGGTCCGGGCGGTCAGCTTTGTAACTTCCCGGATTCGATCTGCCGCATTCAAGGGGAAAAATGCGTAAATGGTTTTCTTTGCCTGCCATTTCAAATGATTTCGGCCAAGCATGATATAAATGGAGATGATAATGCTTAAAATCGCATTCGTTACGCCTCCGGCGATGCTCTTTGTGATGTTAAAGATTTCGGGCAGGCGGTTCTTTAAAATATCGGTAACCGTGTTGATCAACGTTGTGATCCACTGTCCCCACTCGGTAAAGTCAAAAAGTTCAATGTTTTCCCTTAGAAAATCATACTGCAAAATTACACCGTTAAGTGCGTTTTCCACATTTTCTACGTAGGAACTGACGTTTGAGACCAGCCGCGTAACGCTGGCGGTGATCTCCGGCACGACAGCGATGAGAAACACCGCAATAAAGGCCAGAAGTACAATGTACGTAACGGCTACGGACAGTCCGGAGGCGAGGGCGTTTTTGTGCTTCAATTTTTGAAAGCACCGCAAAAACAGTCTGCGGAACAGAGTAAAAGGACGATCCAAAAACAGGGAAATAAGTACGCCTGCAATTACGGGAGACAAGATGGAAATGAACAGCTTTATTTCATACAAAATTCCGTCGAATTTAATGACCGCAAGTGCAAACAGCGCCGCAATGAAGAGCAAAAGCACAATGCTTCGGAACGTTTTTTTATCCATAATGTCCTCCGTCAGACTTTTTAAACCATTATTGTACCTATTATAGCACATCCGTAATATAAAATCTATAGGGTTCATAAAAAATTCAGAAAGATTGTCACATCGACACTGTTCATTGATTGATTTTCCGCCAAAAGGCAAAATTTCGGGCCGGTTTTTGCCAATTTGTTAATAAATTTCCAATCTTCGATGAAAAAGACTTGATTTTTTCTCAGAAATCTGTTATAATAACTCTATTATTAAGTCCGAACGGATAATACAGTGCTCATTTGCACACGGAGGTTCCTATGTCAAACAGTAAAAAGACCTTTTACATCACCACCCCGATTTACTACACGTCGGGGCACCTTCACATCGGCAATTCCTACACCACCGTTGCCGCGGATACCATGGCCCGCTATAAGCGAATGTGCGGATACGACGTGATGATGCTCACCGGAACCGATGAACACGGGCAAAAGGTGGAACGGAAGGCTCAGGAGGCAGGGAAGACCCCCAAGGAATTTACCGATGAAATCGTTGCAGATATTAAAAATATCTGGGAGGTTCTCGGAATTCAGTATGATAAATTTATCCGTACCTCCGATGATTATCACGTCGCCGCCGTTCAGAAGATCTATCAGGAGCTGTACGATAAAGGCGAAATTTATAAGAGCGAATACGAAGGGCATTATTGTTCCCCCTGTGAATCCTTCTGGACGGAATCCCAGCTGGTGGACGGCAAATGCCCCGACTGTGGCCGTCCCGTGGAAAAGGCAAAGGAGGAGAGCTATTTCTTCCGTCTTTCCAAGTATCAGGATAGGCTGATCGAGCTTTTGGAGAACAATCCCGGCCTTCTTCAGCCCGAAGCACGCTCCGCCGAAATGATCAATAATTTCCTGAAGCCGGGCCTGAAGGATCTATGCGTTTCCCGCACCACCATCAAATGGGGCGTTCCCCTTCCCTTTGATGAGAAGCACGTGGCTTACGTTTGGATCGATGCTCTTTCCAATTACCTGACCGCCCTTGGCTATAAGTCCGAGGACGACAGTCTGATGAAAAAGTATTGGCCCGCCGACATTCACCTGGTGGGAAAGGACATCGTTCGGTTCCATACGGTCATATGGTTTGCCCTTTTGATGGCTCTCGGCGTCGAATTGCCCAAGCAGGTTTACGGACACGGCTGGTTGCAGATGAACGGGGATAAGGT
>JAZTWH010000034.1:0-22497 GCA_045635765.1 Eubacteriales bacterium
CACTCGGCATTGCCCCTCGGCATTATCCTCGGCATTGTCACTCGGCGTTGCCCCTCGGCATTATTCTCGGCATTGTCACTCGGCATTATCCTCGGCATTGTCACTCGGCGTTGCCCCTCGGCGTTGCCCCTCGGCGTTGCCTCCCCGGGAATTGCCTCGGGAATTGCCTCGGGGATTTTGTTTTCGGGAATTTCCTCGGGAATTTTCTTCTTGGGGATTGCCCCGGGAATTTCCGCCGAATTGCCCTTGGGCAATTTGTAAAAACTCTTTCATCCGAAAGGAACCCTCATGGCCAATCAACAAAACGACCTGCGAACCTGCTCCTTCTGCGGGCAACCCTGCACGGGAGAGAAGATGTTCATTGCCGGAATTGAACCGGATACCTATATTTGCAACGATTGTGTGGATGCCTGCGTGGAATATCTCCAGGCTCTCACGGAGAAAAAGCAGAAGAAAAAGGACGATAAACTTCGGCTGACCATGAAGTCGCCGGCGGAGATCAAAGCGTCCTTGGACGAATACGTTATCGGCCAGGACGATGCAAAGATTGCCCTGTCGGTGGCGGACTACAACCACTACAAACGAATCCTGAATCAGGACAACAACGCCGACGTGGAGCTGGCCAAGAGCAACGTATTGCTGTTGGGGCCCACCGGCTCCGGGAAGACCCTGTTGGCCCAGGTGTTGGCAAAGACCCTGAACGTGCCCTTTGCCATTGCCGACGCCACCACCCTGACCGAAGCGGGCTACGTGGGTGAGGACGTTGAAAATATTCTGCTCCGGCTCATTCAGGCCGCGGATTTTGACGTAAAAGCCGCCGAACGAGGGATCATTTATATCGACGAGATCGACAAGATCTCCCGCCGGTCCGAAAATCCCTCCATTACCCGGGACGTTTCCGGGGAAGGGGTTCAGCAGGCCTTGTTGAAGATTCTGGAGGGAACCGTCTCCAACGTTCCCCCCAACGGTGGTCGAAAGCATCCCAATCAGCAGTTCATTCCCATCGACACCAAAAACATCCTCTTCCTCTGCGGAGGTGCCTTTGCCGGGCTGGAGGACGTCATTCGGAAACGGACCCGAAAGAGTGCCATTGGCTTTAACTCTGACGTTGCGGGCAAAAACGATAGCGACGTCGGTGCTCTGCTGAAGCAGTGCGAAGCCCACGATCTGGTCAAATTCGGACTGATTCCCGAATTGGTGGGACGCCTTCCAGTGATCGTCAACGTAGAGCCCCTAAACAAAGAGGCCCTCATCCGCATTATGACTGAGCCGAAAAACTGTCTGACCAAGCAATATCGGGAGCTGTTCCGTCTCGACGGCGTTGAGCTGGAATTCACCGACGGTGCCATTGAAGCCATCGCCGATCAGGCACTGGAGCACAAGACCGGTGCCCGGGGTCTGCGGGCCATTGCCGAAAAGGTCATGACCAAGATCATGTACCTGACTCCCTCCGACAAGACCATTGTTTCGGTCACTGTGGATGAAGACTGCATCCGGGGCATCGGCGAAGCCCACTTTACCCGAAAAGAAACCGAACAATAATCCTACCGACTCGGACTGCTTTCCCGCAGTTCGAGCCGTTGCAGTTTCTCCCACGGGAGAAAAACACACAAAACAACGAAAAATCGAAGGAATTTAACACTATGCTCGATACTTCCCCGGTCTTTGAACAGAAGATCCGAACCCTCCCCCTGCTTCCTCTGAGAAACCTGGCGGCCCTGCCCAAGCAGACCATTCATCTGGACGTGGCACGGAAGCTTTCCGCCGCCGCCGTCAGTGCCGCTTTGGCCTCAGACCGATACATATTTCTTGCCGCACAAATGGATATTACCGAAGAAGAACCCCGCCCCGAGGGCATTTTTTCCTGGGGCACCGTTGCAAAGGTCAAGCAGATGATGAAGACCCAGGGGGGCGACCTTCGGGTGATGCTGGACGTGCTTTGCCGTGCCCAGGCCATTACCGTCCCTTACAAAGAAAACGGGTATTATAACGTTACCGTTTCTCTCATTCCCGAGCAGGCGGCCCCCATTTCCGCTTCCCTGGAACGGGAGGCTCTGGCCCGACAGGCTCAGGCTCTTTACGGAGAGCTGTCCCAATACGTTGAAAACATTTCCCAGCAACAGATCATGGAAGTTCTTTCCATGGAGGACCTGGGATTTTTAGCCGACTATATTACCCAAAATCTGTTTCTGAAATATCAGGACAAGCAACGGATTCTGGAGACCCTGGACCCCGAGGAGCGAATGGGTGAACTGTTGCAGATCCTGGAACGGGAGGTTGGCATCGCCGATTTGGAAAGTCAGATTGCCGACCGCACCAAGGAACGGATTTCAAAGAATCAGCGGGATTTCTATATCCGGGAGCAGATTCACGCCCTGGAAGAGGAATTGGGAGAATTCGACCCCGATGATGAAATTGCCGTTTATACGGATAAGATCAACAAATCCGACCTGCCCGAAGACGTAAAAAAGAAGCTTCTCAAGGAAGTGGAACGTCTCTCCAAAATGCCCATTGGAGCCCAGGAAGCCGGAGTTTCCCGCATTTATCTTGACACCTGCCTGGACCTCCCTTGGGGGAAATTTACCCGGGAGGAAGTGGAAATTTCCGAGGCCCGCCGCATCCTGGAGGAAGATCATTACGGCCTGTCCAAGGTGAAGGAACGGATTTTGGAGACCTTGGTAGTCCTGAAAAAAATGCCCCAATACAACGGACAGATTCTGTGTCTGGTGGGTCCTCCGGGGACGGGAAAGACCTCCGTGGCCCAATCCATTGCCCGGGCTACGGGACGGAAATTTGCCCGCGTTTCCCTGGGAGGCGTCCACGACGAAGCAGAGATCCGAGGTCACCGAAGAACCTACGTGGCATCCATGCCCGGGAAAATTATCGAAGCCGTCCGGGAAGCCGGCTCTCTGAACCCCGTGATCCTGTTGGATGAGGTGGACAAAATCGGCAGTGATTACAAGGGTGACCCCGCTTCCGCTTTGCTGGAGGTCCTGGACCCTGAGCAAAACAAGACCTTCAAGGATCATTTCCTGGATCTTCCCTTTGATCTTTCCAACGTATTGTTTATTCTTACCGCAAATACGGAGGACACCATGCCCCGTCCCCTGCTGGACCGGACGGAGGTCATTGAGCTTTCTTCCTACACTCAAGAAGAAAAGCTCCACATTGCCAAAGAACATCTCATCCCCAAGCAGTTAAAGAAGCACGGACTGTTGGCAAAGGAATGTAAATTCACCGACGCCGGGCTGAACGACCTGATCCGCAGTTATACCCGGGAGGCCGGGGTCCGGGTCCTGGAAAGAACCGTTGCGTCCCTTTGCCGGAAGGCCCTGAAATACCTGGCAGAGCATCCGCAAGAAACCAAGATCACCTTCAAGCCGGCCAATTTGGAAGAATTTCTGGGGCCCCGAAAATTCCGGGATGATCCCCTGTCCCAAAAGGACCAAGTGGGCACGGTCACCGGCCTTGCCTACACCGCCGTGGGTGGCGAGGTCATGCCCGTGGAAGCCTCCGTCATGGACGGAACGGGAAAAATTCAGCTGACCGGGTCTCTGGGAGACGTGATGAAGGAATCGGCCAACGCCGCCATCAGCTACATCCGGTCCAAGGCATCCCAGCTGGGCATCGACGGAGATTTCTATAAAAATAAGGACATTCACATCCACGTTCCCGAAGGTGCCGTCCCCAAGGACGGGCCCTCCGCCGGCGTTACCATGACCACGGCACTGGTCAGCGAGCTGACCGGGAGAAAGGTGGATCACACCGTAGCCATGACCGGCGAAATCACCCTGAGAGGCCGGGTCCTCCCCATCGGCGGATTAAAGGAAAAAACCATGGCCGCTTACAAAGCCGGAATCAAAAAGGTGGTCTTACCCGCCGCAAACCTCCCCGACCTGGAGGAGATCGATCCGGTGGTCAAGGAGCATTTGGAATTCATTCCCGCCGAACAGGTGGAAACGGTCCTGAAAACCGCCCTGCTTTAACTTCGCGGAGTTAGGATAAAGTTATGACGATCAACTTCAACAATGCCCAATTCGTGACCAGTTATTTCGACGGAAGGAAGATCGACCGTCCCAAGAAGCCGGAAATCGTTCTGGTGGGCCGGTCCAACGTCGGAAAATCCTCCCTCATCAATAAGCTTTTGAATCGCAAAAGTCTTGCCCGTGTCTCTTCGACTCCGGGCAAGACCATCTCCGTAAACTATTACAATATTGACGGGAAATTCGACTTAGTAGACCTGCCGGGCTACGGCTTTGCAAAACGGCCGAAAACCGAGCAGGCGGCTTGGGGAAAGCTTACCGAAGGATATTTCAACGCCCAACGGGACATCCGCCTGATTCTGATGCTGGTGGACCTGAGGCATCCCCCGTCCAAGGACGACGAGGTCATGTTTGATTGGCTCATGCAGTCGGAAACCCTTTTCACCGTGGTAGCCACCAAGGCAGACAAGCTGAACAAAACCGACGCACAGAAAAACGCCGACGCTTTGTCTGCCCGCTTTGGCATCAACGTCATCCCCTTTTCGTCCCTGAACGGGACGGGGGGCGAAGAATTGCGGCAAATCATTACCGACTTGGTTCTTGCAGATTGACCAATAAAACCCAGAAGGGATGCTTCCCCTTGCGTCAATGCACTCTCCCATTGGGCCATCAAATTAACCTACAGGGAAAGATTCGAGGGGACGCTTCCCCTTGCGTCAATGCACTCTCCCGTTGGGCCATCGGATTGACCTACAGGGAAAGATACGAAGGGATGTGGACCTCCTTGTCGCAAATCATCCGGCGGATCCAGGAGGAGCCCAGCAAGGCCCCCGCAATTCCGCTTTCGCCGAAGGCATAGAGATAATATAACCCCTTCCATTGGGCGTCTTGCCCCACGAAGGGCAACCCCTTGCGAGGCAACACCAGTCCTTGGGTGAAGCCGTATTCCTGCTTGACTCGAGGGATTCCAATAAACATTTCCTGCAACTCAGTTAAGAGATTTTTGTATTTTACCCGGCAAAGGGAGTTGGCGTCCAGCTTTCCCAGCCGTCCTTCGGGCGTAAGGGCCGAGGTGGCCTGACCGGAAAAGAGAATCCGTCCGTCAGGGGTGGTACGAAGGTAGGATAATTCGTCGTGATTTTTAATCAGGCAACCCTCCGGCCATCCCCGAAACACCGAGATGGGCTCGGTTACCACCGAAAACACCGTGACCCGTTGTCCCAATTGGGGGCGTTTGTACAACACCTCTCCGCCCCGGGCGTCGATGACGGTCTTTGCCTTGATCTTTTTTCCGGAGCATCGGCAAAGGAATCCGTCCCCGGCCCGGGCCTCGATGACCTCCACCCGACTTCCCTCAAAAACGGTGCCTCCGTGCAGGGTAGCCCAATCGGCCAGATCCCGACAGAATTTGACCACGTTCAATTCGGCTCCGCCGTCCTCCATCATCATTCCGCCGGCACAGGGGAAGGAGAAGGTCTCCCGGCACTCTTCTTCGGGAATCCAACGGCAGTTCAGTCCGATATGATGGCGGGCGTAATATTCTTCCCGCAAGACGGTTTTTTCCCGTTGGGATTCGGTATAATAAAACTGATCCCGGCGTTTGAAATCGCATTTACTCCCGGTGTCGGAAATAATTTTTTCCGCCTGCTCTACGGCCGCCGCCGCAAGTCGGTACCAGGCAGCGGCGTTTTCCCGCCCGATCAGCTCTGCCAACCGAAGCAGGTCCGGCCCTCCGTCGGCACTCATAATTCCCGGAGAAAACCGGCAGGCCCCGTCCCCCACCGTATTTGCGGTGACTACGGTGACTTTCCGCTCCGATTTCAACATTTCATAGGCACATAACAGTCCGCTGAGCCCTGCCCCGATAATTAAGATTTCCGTCTCGAGGTCCTCTTTTACCGACGGATGGGAGGGCAAAAAATCCTCGGGAAGGAAAAAGGGCGATAGACCGCTTCCCCAAATCTGATTCTGTTTCATACACATTCCCCCTCTTGTTTTTCAATCTCATTGTCACCCCATCCGGAAGATTTTATTCAAAAAGGAGCACCCCATGAAAAAAACAGCCCTCATATTGACCTTCTGCCTGTTGCTGGCGGGGTTGGCCGGGTGTCACGCGGGACGGACCAACTGGGCACCGGTGGAATTGGCCCGAAGAGATACGGCCACCGATGCACCGGTCCCCGGAGAACCCATCGCCGTAGCGATTTCCCTTCAGGCTCCTTTCGGGGGATTGGAGATGTTCTTTTCCCTGACCGGGGAATCTCCCTCGGCCCGGGTATCCGTCTACAAGGCGGAAAAAGATTATTCCACCACCCTCTCCGGGAAGCCGATCCGGGAGGAGACCTTCCCCGACCTGACGGAAACGCTGATGTGGCAATTCCGAACCTTGCCTGCGGGGGATTATCTGATCGTATTCTCCGACCTGAACAACGCCGCCTTGATTCGCTCCATCGTCCCCTCCGACGAGGCAAACGGCAAGGTTCTCTATTATCGGAACGGAGAAATCATGACCGACGGAACCTGTGCCATAACCATTCTCTGCATGAAGACCGACGATCATCCCCAGCCGGGCCTCACCACCTTTGCATACCCCGTGCCCGAAGAGTGAAAAACCGAATCAAAGCTATGATCATTACGAGCCGGGGGAATCTTTGCGTGCCCCGTGCCTCAAGAATAAAAAACACCCAACGGAGAGCATCTTATGAATTACCAAAAGCACCGCAAACCTGATTTTAAATCACAGGAGTCCAACGAAAACGTGGTGACCGGCCGCAACCCCGTCATGGAGGTTTTGCGTTCCGGCCGCACGGTGGATAAAATTCTCGTTGCCAAAGGGGAACGGGAGGGGTCCATTTTGAAAATTCTTGCCCTGGCAAAGGAAAAGGGGATTCCCGTCCTGGATGCGGAACGGGCCCGGATTGAAGCCTTATCCGGAACCGCCGGTCATCAGGGAGTGCTGGCCTTTGTCACGCCCTTTCAGTATTCCACCGTTGAAGAGATTCTGGCCGTGGCGAAGGAACGGGGAGAACCCCCTTGCATCGTCATTTTGGACGGGGTGACCGATCCCCACAACGGGGGTGCCATTCTGCGGACGGCCTGCTGTTGCGGAGCCCACGGAGTCATCATGCCCAAGCATAATTCCTGCGGCATGACTCCGACCTTGATCAAATCCGCCGCAGGAGCCACGGAATATATTAAGGTGGCCCGGGTGACCAACATCACCGATACGGTGGAGGAATTAAAGAAGCACAACGTCTGGATTTACGGAACCGACGGCAACGCCCCGGCGGATATTTATCACACCGACCTTACGGGGGCCTGTGCCTTCGTTTTGGGAGATGAGGGGAAAGGAATTTCCCGTCTGGTCCGGGAGCATTGCGACTTTTTGGTCAAGATCCCCATGAAGGGGCCCTTGAATTCCCTGAACGTGTCGGTGGCCGGAGCCGTGATCCTTTACGAATCCCTTCGCCAAAAGGAGGCGAACCCATGAACAAGCAGGAGATTGCCTTTTTTGAAGAACAGTACAACGCTGCCGTGGCGGCCCGGGATAAGCTGTTGCTGAAAACCGGAGTTTGCCTTGCCATTGCCGCCGTTTTTGGACTGTTGACCTTTTTGAATCTTCCCGCCATCGCCTTGGCGATTCTGGAATTGATTTTTTCGGCCCTTCTTTGGGCTTGTTGCCACGTGGAAATAACCGACGGACTTCGCTCCTTTTTGAAGTTACGGCCTTCCACGGACAGTTTTCACGCCTTAGCGTTGGTGGCTTCCGGGATCCACGCCGTCTACATGATGGCGTCTTCTTCGCCGGCAGACCCCCATTTCATCAGCATGGTACTGTATCTTTCGGTGACGATTTCCATGGGGATGAAATATTTCTACGTGGTGCAGATCGTCAAAAACCTGGATCTGATCCGGGATAAAAAAACCTACGCACTGCAAGTAACCGACCTCTCTCTGTCCAAAAAATACATTCGCCAGGTCTGTTCCGCCAACCCGGTGGTAAATTTTCCCAACGTCATACGGACCTCTTACGACACCGATCCCACGGAACGGAAGAACCGGCGGTTCGTCCCCCTGGTCACCTTGGGGGTCATCGCCCTTTCCATTGTGATTTCCGTCGTTCACAGGGGCTCCTTCCCGGTAGCACTCCTTGCCTTGCTCTGCATCTGTGCCTGCTTCTCGGCAGAGATGTCCTTTGTTCTTCCCTACGTTATGATGCAAATTCGCCTTCGCAAGCTGGGAAGCATCCTGATGGGGAACCATTCCATTGAACACCTGAAGGACACGGACACCCTGTTGGTTCAGGATACGGATCTGTTCCCTCCGGGAAACAACGAAGTGCTCAACCTGAATATCCGAAACAAAGTCCTCTCCAAGGAGGCGGTTCTGTACATTGCCGCCTTGCTGAAGATCTCCGAATCGCCCCTGGAAGAAGCCTTCCACCGGGCCTACCCCGGAGTTCCGGAACGGATGCCCCCCGTACTGCAATGGCGGGTCATCAAAAGCTACGGCATTATTGCCACCGTCAACATTGACAACGTACTATTCGGCAACCGCAATTTACTGCTTTCCCACAACGTTCAGCCCTGGAGCCCGGAGAAAGAAGCCATGCTTACCGCCGCCGGAGTCCACCTGACCTATCTGGCCATCAACGGGCAAATCGCAGCCACCATGATCTCCCGTTACGGAGAAGACCAAGAGCTGAAAAAATCCGCGGAGCTTTTGGGAGGAGATTTTAACCTCCTGGTAGAGACCAAAGACTGCAATATCAACGAAAGCATGATTCAGCGGAAATACGATCTTTCCCACACCAAAATCTCCGTGCCGGATCCCGACGAAGCAGAATCGGTGACGGAAACCAGAGTGGAACTGGAGGAGGACCAATCCCCCCCGGTGATGCTCTCCACCCAAAATGCTCTGGGCATTCTGGAATCTATCCGCCGGGCCAAAAAGCTTTACAGAACCGTTAATCTCTGCATTGCAATCCAGCAATTGTCCCTGCTATTCGGCCTTATCCTTACTGCCGCCGCCCTTTTTCTTGCTCCGGGCCGGATGTCCTGGGTCTGGCCCTTTGCCTTCCACGTCATCTGGGCCCTGCCGGTCTTGGCCGTATCCTTGTTTCAAAAAGATTAAAATAATATTTTTATCACCCAATTCCGAAGGAGGAATTATTTATGTCCGGACATTCCAAATGGAAAAACATTATGCACAAAAAAGAAAAGACCGATGCTCAAAGAGCAAAGATCTTTACCAAGATCGGCCGTGAAATCTCCCTGGCCGTCCGGGAAGGAGGCCCCGATCCCGTCTCCAATGCCGCATTAAAGGATCTGATCGCAAAAGCAAAATCCAACAACGTTCCCAACGATAACATCGAACGGGTCATCAAAAAAGCCGCCGGGGGAACCGACGGAGCAAACTACGAGGTCTTGACCTACGAGGGCTACGGCCCCTGTGGCGTTGCGGTATACCTCCGCTGCGTCACCGACAACCGAAACCGCACCGCCGGCGACTTGAGACATTATTTTGATAAGTGCGGCGGCAATTTGGGCCAAACGGGCTCGGTCAACTGGATGTTTGAGAAAAAAGGCGTCATTGTCATCGACGGCGAAGACGTAGACGAAGATCAACTGATGGAGGACCTTTTGGACGCGGATATTCTTGATATCGTGGCCGAAGAAGGGGGCTTTACGGTCTATACCGACGCGGAAGCCATGTCCGACACCAACGATCTGATTTTGTCCAAAAAATACACCGTCCTTTCCGCCGAAGTGGCCCAGGTCCCCAACAACTTTACCGAATTGTCCGACGAGGACGGAGAAAAGATGCAAAAACTGTTGGATATGCTGGACGACAACGACGACGTAACCGACGTTTGGCACAACTGGGACAACTAACCCACACCCCCTCCTTCTTAGAATAAGGGAGAATCCCTCCCGCCAAAGGGCAGGAGAACTGCCTTCCTCCAAACAATTGGAAAAACACCTTTCGCCGAAGGCTGTGAGTGCCCCTCCCGTCAAATGATAGGAAATCTCCTTTCGCCGGAGGCAGAGAGAGGCCCTCCCGTCAAATGATAGGAAATCTCCTTTCGCCGGAGGTGCAGGGCAGAAGCGTGGATTGTGTCCGACTCAAAACAGGTATCCCGAGGTTTTCTTGCGGGATTTTAAGAAAAGAGGTTTTGTTATGATATACACCTCCGTAGACCAACTGATTGGGAAAACGCCGTTGCTGGGCCTGACCCATCTGGGGTCGTTTTTGGAACTCAAGGCAAGAGTCCTCGCAAAATTAGAGTACCTGAATCCGGCCGGTTCGGTCAAGGACCGGGTTGCCTTGCAGATGATTCGGGACGGCGAAGCGGCGGGGGCGTTGGTTCCCGGATCGGTCATCATTGAGCCCACCTCCGGGAACACGGGCATCGGCCTTGCAGCCCTGGCGGCAAGCCGGGGGTATCGCTGCATTATCGTCATGCCTGACACCATGTCGGAGGAACGGCGGAAGCTGATGACCGCTTACGGTGCCGAGTTGGTGCTGACCGAGGGGGCCTTGGGAATGGCCGGTGCCATTAAAAAGGCGGAGGAATTGGCAAAAGAAATCCCAAACTCCTTTGTTCCCGGGCAGTTTGTCAATCCTTCCAATCCCAAAGCCCACCGTCTTACCACCGGCCCGGAGATTTGGCAAGATACCGACGGAGTCGTGGACCTTTTCGTGGCGGGGGTTGGAACCGGAGGCACCATTACGGGCACGGGAGAATATTTGAAAGAACAAAATCCGGCCCTGAAAATCATCGGAGTGGAGCCGTCCGACTCTTCCGTACTATCGGGAAAAAAGGCCGGACCCCATGGACTTCAAGGAATTGGGGCAGGCTTTGTGCCGGAGGTTCTGAATACCGAAATCTACGATGAAATTTGCCCCGTTACCACGGAAGAAGCCTACGCCGCCGCCCGTCTGATGGCAACTAAGGAAGGCATCCTGGTGGGAATCTCCTCCGGGGCGGCCCTTCATGCCGCAATCCGTGCGGCACGGCAGTCGGAAAACTGCGGAAAGACCATCGTGGTCCTTCTGCCCGACACGGGGGACCGATATCTGTCAACAGACTTGTTTTAGGTCGGTGCTTTTTGTCAATTCAAAAGAGACCGAAAATCCGAGAAAAACCAACTCGGCGGAAAATTTTCCGCCGAGTATTTTTTATGCAAAGTTCATGAAAAGTTAACAAAAAATTAAAGAAAATTAAAACACGCAGGGGTCCATCTGTGCTATAATAGATGTAGTAAATACTACTATATCGTAGGGGATGATTTTTTTGAAACAAATTTCCACGCTGAAACTGTGCCTTGGACTATTTCTGGCACTGACGGTGCTGACCGTCGCGGCAGTCTTTTCCTTTGCCCAGCCTGCGATTACGGAGGTTGGCAACGAAGAGGAACTTCGGGCCGCCGTTGCCAACGGTGGAGAGATTCGGCTGATCAACGATTTTCAGATTGTTGATATAGAGACCGGAATCGCCGAACCGATCGTGGTGGAAAAAGACGTGGTGCTCGACCTGAACGGCCACGTGATTGAATTAACGACGCCGGGGGCGGACTCCCTGTTCACCGTATCCGGAGCCTCCCTGACGGTCAACGGAATCGTCGGAAGCAATTCCTTTTTGGGATACAACGGCGGCGGAAGCGTATTTAAGATCGTAGGCGTGGAAGGAAAAGAAACGTCGCTGACCGTGAACTATGCACAGGTCTACGCAAGATTGGGAGGCGAGTTCCAAAATCCCAGCCGTCCCATCGGCATTATTTCCATTGAGGCGGAAGGAACCGCCACGGTTCCCACGGCCACCATTAACGACGGACGGTTCTTCTGCGAGAACGAGATGGCCTCCTACTTTGGTCCTATCGTTGCCGGAAAAACCGAGGCTCTGACCGTAGCGGGCGGATCCTTTGGCGTCGACCCCTCAGACTACCTGGCGGAGCATCACGAGGCCATTCGTGATTGGGACAACTACCTTGTCCTTCCCATTGCTCAGGAATACAGCGATGCCTTCCGGGAGTATTTGGACGAGAATGGGAAATTTGTTCTCAATTATTATCAGCCCGAGGAAGGGGAGTCCCTGGATCCTCTGTTTGAAGCCCTGTGGATGACCGAAGACCCCCTTTATTTCTATACGAGCACCCTGAATGAAGAGGATTACTCGATTTACGTATCCCTCTATGACAGAGAAAGCGGAGATATTTTGGAGACCCATAAGGTCAACTTCGTATTCAACTGCAATCCTGCCCTTCGGCAAATCGTCAAAGACATCATCGACCTCATCCCCGAAGATCCGGAAGGCTATTATTTTACCACCAAGGACATGGAGCTGATCAATTATTGGATGTCCATGAACTCGGAACGGGAATATAGCGGTAGTCTGATGCAATATTCGGGAGAATTCCGGGAACTTGTGGATTACAAAAACTTCAGCCTGGATCCCAGAATGGGATGGGATACCCCCTTCTATACGGAATATTTCGGACCGGGGAACTTTATGCACGACGGCGTGGTTTACGGGATGAAAGAAATCGGCGTAAAAGCACAGCATATTCTTTACGTCCCCGACAATACCCCCAACACCCGGCAAGATTTGATTGCCGCCGCCCAAGCCCGGATTGACGAATATTTGGGGGGAAACAGCGGCGTGACCGTAGCCTATGCAGATACGGCAGAGGAATGTTATTACCGCTGGTATTTTGAATACTGTGCATGGGAATGGGAAGAAGATCTGCCCGACGTTTCCTACGAAGACTGGAAGCAGTCCTCCTACTTCCCCGTCATTAGCGATCAGGAAATAGAAGATTGCTCCGGCATCCCGGGCATAACCTTGGCCGACGATTGCTTCCAGGTGGAAATCAATGGTATTTGCCACTATTTGTTTATCCTTCCCGATAGCAGTAACATGGTCTCCCCCACCTGCAAAACCGCAGACGCCGTCACCAACGTCACCGTCTCCGCGACGGATCCGACCCTCCCCCTCGATACCATGATCGAGATCGAAAAGCTGACCGACGGCACCGAATACGAAAGAATTCTGGAAATTCTGGAGATCGAAACCGAAGAAACCTTCGACATCAAGCTCCACTCCCAATCCTTGAATCAATACATTACCACCCTGGACAACGGAACCTTTGAGGTCCGTATTCCCCTGAGCGATGAATGGGACGGCAAGGATCCCACAGTTTACTACGTGGATGAAAACGGTCTTCCCATCGAACACGAAGTGACCTTGACCGAGGAGAAGGACTGGGCCATCTTCGTCACCAACCACTTCAGTATCTACACCCTTGCGGAAAAGCAAAGCACCGAAAATGACAGCACCAACACCGGAAGCGGTTCCGGAAGCGGCACCAACACCGAAACCGACGATGCCACCTCCGGAGGGGCCGGAAGCGGCACCACCTCCGACGGCGGAACGGCTTCCGACGGCAACGGCAACGCCGGCACCAACGGAACCTCAAGCAGCACCGGAAATGCCGGGGGCGGAGCCAACGCCGGAACTTCGGGATCCGGCAACGGAGCCGGCAAGCCCTCCAATCCCTCCACCTCGGGCCGCAGCGGAGCCTTGGCTTGGACGGGACTTCTGGTGGCAGTGGCCATTACCGCAGCGGCGGGCATCCTCTTGAAACAAAAAAATTCGTAAAATAAAACTCCGGCGGAACATTCCGCCGGAGTTCTTTTCGTCTCAGGAATCCTTTTCTGCTTCGGAAAGCACAATTTTATAGGTTCTTGGATCGGTTTTCCGTAGCATCCGAAGTTGTTGAATCATAAACTTCATCACTTCCCCCTCATTGACCGAGGTAAAGACCGAGGTCTCCTGATAGGGCAAATGATAGGCGTTACAGATCTTCAAAAGGCTGTCGGGAGACGGGGTGATGGGATTGCCGGTCCGGGGGTCGTATTCCTTTTCGATGGCCGACAGATAGGTATGGGAAATCCCAATGCGGGCAGAAGCCTCCCGCAAAGACCAGCCCCGTTGAATCCGGGCTTCAAAAATACGCTCTCCGAACGATTTCATGTTAATCCTCCCGATGCTGATCGAGATTTTTTAAAAAAGACTTACGGTAAATGGGAGCAACGCCGTGCTGAAGGATCTTTCGATAATGCTCCTTGGTGGGGTAACCCTTGTGCTTTTCCAGCTCGTATTGAGGATACTGAAGGGCCAACTGCTTCATCATCCGATCCCGGGTCACCTTGGCAAGAACGGAGGCGGCTGAGATGGAAGGGCACTTGGCATCGCCCTTCACCACGGCCTCCGCAGGAACGGTCAGCCCCTTGGGAATTCGATTCCCGTCCACCAGGGCAAAGGATGGATATTGTTGCCGTTCCTTCGTAAAGGCAAAAGAAAAATTCTGTTGCAAGCCGTCCGATAGAACGCCGAAAAGATTCTGTTTCGATCCGTCCGCCGGGACGCCGGAAAGGTCTCCCCGGGACTGTTGCGATCCGTCGGCGAGGACGGCGGAAAGTTGCTTTTGCAGGGCGTCCACGGCCCGGCACATGGCAAGGTATGTGGCGTTTAGGATGTTATATGCATCGATTTCTTCCGGCTCGGCTATACCTACGCCCCAGAGACAACGGGACGTAATTTCTTCGTATAATTTTTCCCGTTTGACCTCGGAAAGCTTCTTGGAATCGTTCAGGACGGAAACGTCAAAGCCATCGGGCAAAATGACGGCCCCGGCCACCACGGGACCGCACAGGGGGCCCCGGCCCGCCTCGTCGATGCCGCAAAGCCCGGGGTATTTTTCCCGGTAGGGCAGTTCAAAATCCCAAGTCATGAGTTAGACTCCCGGTCCTCAGAGGTCTCGGCCTTTTGCTCCGGCCGTTCCAGGGTAATGCGGCCGATTTTGGCTCCCCGGAATTCATCCAGAAGCGTAATGGCCGTCCGATCCTCGTCCACGTCGCCGCCGCTGACCACGAAGCCCCGCTTGCGGCCGATCTGCAAAAATAAGTCGTAGGCCTTGGGCTCGAGCTCCGTCAGTTTATAACGGGACTTCAACTGCTCGGGGTAATATTTTGCCAGCATAGCAAGCAGAACCAGGGACAATCCCTGGAGGTCGAGAATGGTATCCTTGATAGCACCGGTGATGGCCAACAAGGCCGCATCGGATTGATTTTCCAGCTTGGGCCACAAAATGCCGGGGGTATCCAACAGGTCAATGCCTTCCGCCAGGGGGACCCATTGCTTTTTCTGGGTAACGCCGGGACGGTCCTGGGCTTCGGCCCGACGGGCTCCGCAAAGGTTGTTAATAAAGGTGGATTTCCCTACGTTGGGAATCCCCAAAATCATCACCCTGGCGGTGCGGGCAACGATTCCACGCTTCCGATCCCGTTCCGCTTTTTCCCGATAGGCCTCTCGAATGGCGTTCAAGACGGGCTTCCGATCGTCTTTACTATGACTGTTTCCCAAGAGGACGGTATACCCCAATTTTCGGTAATATTCCGCCCATTTCTTGTTTTCCGACGGATCCGCAAGGTCGCTTTTATTTAAAATCAAAATCTTTGCCTTATTCCCGATCAATTCGGCAATATCAGGATTTTTGGATGCGGTGGGAATACGGGCATCCACCAATTCAATGACGATGTCCACGCTTTTCATGGTATCAAGAATGATACGGCGGGTCTTCGCCATGTGCCCCGGGTACCAGTTAATATCCATACATCACACCTCGTTATTTACAAAATCCAAAATCCTCCAAGGGCCAAAACCGCAAAATCACCCGGCCGGCCAATTGTCCGATTTCAACACAGCCCACGTCCCGATAACGGCTGTCTTTGGAAATGGCCCGGTTGTCCCCCAGCACGTAAACACATCCCTCCGGGACGGTAATGGGGTTTTGGGTGGTGTGGGGAATGGTTCCCATGCCGCCCAAATAGGGCTCGTCCAGCAAGACTCCGTCCACGAAAACCCGATAGGTATCGGGGTCAATATAAACGGTCTGCCCTTCCACAGCAATGACCCGTTTGATCCACAACTCATTTTCCCCCTCAACCTTGGGGCGAAAGACCACGATGTCATTCTGCTGCGGGGTATAAAACAAGTCGGAAATAATATAACGGTCTCCCTCGTGCATGGTAGGAACCATGGAGTCTCCGTCCACCACTCCCGTACGGCAAATTAGGGTCAACACCAAAATCGCCGCAACCAAGGCCCCAACGATAATCTCCACAAATTCAATAAAAGGAGCAACGGGGCTGGAGGGAACCTTCGGAGCAGCCTGCGGGCTTACACCTCTACCCCGGCGGGGACCGGCGGAGGGCAAATCCTCCGAAGTAAAATTCACCTCGGAATCGGATGCAACGTCCCCAAAGGATTCTTGCGGGGCAGCCTCTTCCTTCCAATTTTCCGAAAGGCCTGCCCTTCTGCGAGCACGACGACCAATGATTTCAGAATAGGAGCCTTCCTCAAAAGCGGTCACTTCCGCAAAAGATTCTTCCCGGACCGCAGAAGCAGGAGCTTCTACAAAAGCTTCTTCCCGGACCGCAGAAGCGGGAGCCTGAGATTTGGGAAGTGCGTCCGATGTCCCGGACGGGATAGTTTCCTTGGAATCGGGAGTATGAAAAAGGTTCTCTTCGGTCATGGGCCGGCCGTCCTTTCTTGAAAATATGGTCGGATAAGAAAAAACAGTTCATAGAAAATATCGATTTCCTACGAACTGCTTCTCTCCTGTTCGATGAAAAAGGAAGAAACTTAGAGAAGTTCCTTAACCTTAGCGGCCTTACCGGTTCTGCTACGCAGATAGTAAAGCTTCGCACGACGAACCTTACCGCGGCGAACAACTTCCACCTTCGCAATGTTGGGGGAGTTGACGGGGAAAGTTCTCTCCACACCGACGCCGTAGGAAACCCGGCGAACGGTAACCGTTTCGGAAACACCGCCGTGCTTTTTGGCAATTACGATGCCTTCGAAAACCTGGATACGCTCTCTGGAGCCTTCTTTGATCTTCACGTGGACCCGGACGGTAGAACCAATTTCAAACTTAAAGGGTTCTTCCCGGAGCTGATCCTTGGTGAAGTTGTCAAGAATCACGTTGTTCATCTCTCAGTACCTCCTGATGTAATGTCAAGATATGTAAGACGTTCATGCTGAGGGCAGAGGACCGTCTGAATCAAGCAACAGTTATTATACCATAAAATATAAGGAATTGCAAGCGATAGTCTGGATTTTTTTCATTGTTTACAAAAAGTTCATTTATTTTTCCGGGGGCAAATGACAAAATTTCCGGGATTCGGAGATTGACATCCGCACGTTTTTGTATTATAATAGAGTAGAACACACCACAAACGGAAAGGGTTTTTCTATGAAACGACGTCTCACGGCGGCAGGAATTTTTCTTGTTCTCGTCTTTTCCCTCTGTGCCTGCGGAACGCCCACCGGAGGCAGTCCCCTGCTAAAGGGCAAAAAAACCGTATATTCCGAGACGATTTCCTACGCAAACAGTGCATGGGGCGGCGTAGAAATTACGGAGAAAAAGGGGCGGCATACCCTGAAAAATCAGCGGGCCCAGCTGGATTTCGGCCGGGATACGGCGGGATTGGAGGGGCTGACGTCCCTGCAGACCGGAGAAACCCTATTAAAAAACACCGTCATCACCACACTGACCGCCGCCGACGGCACCAAAGGAACCGTTACCGGGGGAACCGATCGGGTGATCCAGGGGAACTACGGTGTCAACCATTCCCGAACCGACGCCGCCGTTCGGATTCCGGGCAACCCCAAGGACGCCCTGGTGTGGAAAGAATACGATCTGACCAATAGCAAGACCCAGGCTGCTTTTTCCGCTTTGAAGCACGAGGTCTCCATCTCCCGAGAGGAAACGGGGCTGAAAATTTCGTCGGAAGGGAAAACCCGTTCCCAATTCGGAGCCCGTTATCTGGACGTGGACCTGGAGCCCGCAGACTATTATTATCTTTCGGTCACCGTAAAAGCCCAGGGGATTACCGGATTGAAGTGCTATTTTTCCACGGATACGGCACCCCTGACGGAGGATACCCTTTTAGGGACCTTGGATTTGACGGGGGCCGAAGAAGAATTCGTCACCCTGACCGCGAAAATCGAAAACGACCTTTGGGAGGGCGTTCTGCAGACCCTTCTCTTCCGCTTGCCGGAAGGAGAAACGGGCTCGATGGAATGTTCCCGAATTGCCCTTCTGACCCTCAACGATTCCCTGACAGAAGGGGTTGCGGACACCCTCTGGACCGTGTACTCCGACCGAATCTATTTCTCCCAATCCATCCACGTAGACCCCGTATCCTACACCGGGATATCCACCGTCTTTTCGATCAATGCCGCCAAATGCAAGGAATTGATTGAAACTGAGGACGTCCTTGGGTGGAAGATGATCGACGGCTCCGTTTTGGGCTTCGTGCGACCCAGATCGGGAGGAACCCTCCGGCTCGAGACGGCGGAGGGCGAGAACCGGGTGATCCTGGACTGGGATCTGGGGGAACACCCCTCCGTCGCCCTGCGGATTTATTTGAATTATACCGACGACACGGAAGAACTAGAGCAGGTCGCCGCAGAGGAGCGAGCACCTCTCACCGCAGAGGACTTCCGACTGGAGGGAGTGGTCTTTGACCGCTACGACCCCAAGGGCGGTATGTACCGGCTGATTCCAGCCTCCGGGACCAAATCCAGAGCCCAATCCGGAACTCAATCCGGAATCCAATCCGGGACCCAATCCGGAGTCCAATCCGGGGGGCAATCCTCCGGCGGGGCCCAATCCGGGACCCACCCCGGGGCTCAATCCTCCGATGCCCTATCCTCCGGGATGCAATCCTCCGATGTCCCGTTCTCTGATGTCCCGTCCTCCGACACAAAATTCTCCGATGTCTCATCCTCGGAACCCCTTTCCATTACCCTGAAGGGGACCTCCCGGACCGTCTACTGTTACGTGGAGCCTCCCGAAGGGGCCGCCTGGAGCTTATGGGATAAGAATGGGGACCGGCTGCCTCTGTTTGCCGGGACTACCTTTCCTCTCTCCTCCGCCGGAAAGGACGTTACGGTGAAGCTGATTCCCGAGCCCTCCACCCAACCTGTGGCCATTCCGTCCTTTTTTGCCGATTCCGGGCTTTTGGAGCAATCCCGTTCCGTCACGGTCCTGAACGGGCTTTGTGCTCAGAATTACACGAAATACGCCTCTCCCGATGGAACCTACTCTCTATCTCTGACCTCCACCCGTCTGAAAAACGGAAGGGGGACCATTTACGACATTGCATACGATTTTCACACGCAAATCGAGGTTTCCGACCTTAAAGAGACCTTTCCCATCTTTGCCTTTGAGTTGGGCTATGGGTTTGAAGAATATTTTTATTTAAATGAAGAGCACGAGACGGTCACCGCCTCTGCCGGAAGCGAAGCCTTTGCCTATCTGGGCTCCATGCCCTACGTGGGGCTGTCCGCGGGAGAAGCATCGGCAGGATGGCTGATTTCCGAGGGCCATATGACCGCCGGCGGAAGCCCCTCCACGGCCCTTTTGTGCCTCCGGTACGGGGAGGTCTCCGAGGGAGAACCCAACAAGTTGTATCTGTCCTTCGACCAATCCCAGACCCGCTTTGTGAAGGGAGACCGGCTCACCGCCCGGGTCATCCGCTGGGACTCTGCCCCCGGAGAAGAATCCCTCAAAGCACTGCGGGACGGCGGAAACTTCCGCGTCATTCAACGGGAAGACTGCCACGCCGGAACCGTCACGGCCTCCGGCATGGAGGAAACGGTGATTTTGCAAATCGAGGGCTTTGACCATTACCGATTCCCCAAGCTGACCGTAAAGGGCGAGGACTTTAACCCGGAACACCACGTTTACGTGGATAAAAACGGCTATTACGGCTTCGCATTCTCCGTCCCCACCGGAACGGAGGTTACCATTCATCGCAAATAAAATCCCCCCCCCTCATACAAAAAGGAGTTCAAATCTCTTGGACATTCAAAACCACCAGCAATGCTGGTGGTTTTTTAAGTTTCCCCAAAAGAGGGAAGCATTTTTTTTCGCACATTTTGACAATACATTCCGAGGTCCATTCCCCGGCATCGCACCCGCAAATCCCGTTGAGGACGCAATCACCGCAAGGGTGCTTTACGGCTCCCAAAAAATCCCCAGATTCGGAGGAAAAAAGGTGAACACGAAAAAGGCAAACATCCATACTAAAAATACAATGGCCGCAAGAATGTTTTCCCCCTCGCTCTCTTCCTTTTCTTTGGACGAAAATTTGCCCACAAGCAAAAAGTATAACAAATCCGCCACAAAGAAAATCCCAATGTCCGCCCAGGAGAACCGTTGCCCCACAATTCCGCTATAGGTGTAATGAGCCACAGGAATGAATAGCAACGCCCAACTCAACGCCCACACCCGAGATGCAAAAAACCGAGGCTTCTTTTTCCCCACGAACCCCTCCACGATCCACCACAACGCCACCGGGAAATACAACAACTTCAAATGCTCCCAAATGCTTTCATTCACCGGAAAGAACAACCCGGCAACCACAGTCTGCCCCAACCAATCGTAGGTAAAATGGAACAATATCCCCAATACACCTACGAACAAAAATCCCCAGATCCATCGTTTCACATTATTTCGCATACCTAAAACCTCCATTACTATCAGTATACGAAAAACTCCCCTCGAATATTTGTCCCCCAACAACTTTTTCCCAAAAAGCAACGCCGCCGCAGTTCTTCCGCGGGAAACCATTTATTTTGGATTACGATATCTCGCATATATTGACAATTTTCGATTTTCATGGTATAATATGGACGCTACACAATTACATATTTGTTTTCACTCATGGGAAAATACTTGATAAAAAGTGTTTTCTCTCAATTTACTTTACCATGAGTGGGAATGTAATTGTGTAGCAACAATGAGGGAAGGACACTTTTTGTGCGACCTCATTGAGGCCGCACTTTTTTATTGCAAAATTTTCCTCGCGAAAATTTCAAGCCCTTTGTAGACAACAAAAAAAAGGAGAACACTATGAAAAAGAACAATGTACTTTCCCAAGAAAAACAAAACAAAATTGTTAACATCACAGAACAGCTTTCCACCGAGGAATCCATACAATCGATGAAAGAAACGATCAATATTGTCCGACAGGAATACGGAAATTACAAAATTACCAAAGAAATGCAAAAAGAATTGGAGAAGGAACTGGGAGTAGATGCTACGGTCTCAAATGGCTGGGAAAAGATCAGCGATATTCTTGACCATATCGACATTTACGAAGTAGTAAAAAGGCATCCCGAAGAAATGGGAAAAGCCGCTCGGGGCGTTGCTTCCGTCATTGGATTGTTTTTTGGTCCCGTAGGAACAGTTGCCCATAACATTCCCGATGAACTTGCCGCTAAAATCGTTGGGTTTTCCGGACTTCTTACCCCGGAGCATTGGTTAAATGTAATCGCAAAATCTCAACTGAACCGAGCCACAGAGAAGAGAAAACTAGAACTTCTTGAATTGGAAAAACAATTTGAAACTACGCCGGATAAAAAGTTGCTTATTGTCGTCTGCAAAGACGATCTTCTGTTGAATGAAATTCGTAAATTGGTAGAAACCAATGACGACACGGAAGAAGCAATCATTGGAACAAAAGACAACTCCATTAAATTTGTTTCCTGGACAGAAAAGACTTGGAAAAACAATGCTAACGACAACCGTTTAAATCAGGCAAAACTTCTCTTTGTGGGAGATGTGGAGGAAACAAAAAAATTAGCTCCCATAATAAATACAAAATTCAAAAAATTTGGCGTCACCTACGGCTGGACAGGGAATCGGGCCATTATTGATACAAAGGAAGAATGTCTCGAAAACAAAAAAGACTATACAGCATTTTTGAAAGAACTTAAATCTATCCCCCTTCCTGAAACTGTAAAAAACACGAAAAAAATTGCGGGTAAAACAAAAACCTTGGCAACAGTCGCCGCAACGTTGCTTTTAGGGCCCATCGGGACGGCTGGCTCTCTTATCGGAATGCACGCAAAAGACAAGAAAACCTTGACCCAGCAAATGCTTTTTTACGGAATCATCAATCTTTACAACAACGACCTCGAATCGTTTATGAATTCCTGACAAAAATATATCCTCTCTTGCCGTATCTACAATGGAAATTAATCTATTCCCAGCAAAAACAAGAGACGACCGCATGGTCGTCTCTTGTTTTTGGGGATAAAAAAAGAGAATGTCGGCATCGCCCTATTTTCCCGGGCCGTCTCCAGCCAAGTATTTTCAGCACCTAAGAGCTTAACTACCGTGTTCGGAATGGGAACGGGTGGAACCTCTTCGTCATTGACACCGACTATTCTCTTCTTGGAAGGTTTTCACCTTCAAAATTGAACAACACTACTTCACTTTATTGCGAACTCAAAAACAAACTGAAAAACTCTCTTAATTCAAGTAATTCTTCTATCCACGTAATTTTATACGTTGCGCTATTATGACTTTGAACCTGGAATCGCATTCTCAGGTTAAGCCCTCGACCTATTAGTATCGGTTAACTCAATGCATTG
>JAZTWH010000035.1:0-7169 GCA_045635765.1 Eubacteriales bacterium
CTGCCCCTACCCCCAAGGAGCCTTTGAGCAATCGCGTTCCGCGACCCTTCCGAGCATCTCTCGGAGGCCATTCGTTCCGCGACTCCATCTGACAAACTTTGGGAAAGAAATTTGAATCTATGACCGCACTTGAGAAACGCATCCGGGAAAATTGCCGCAAGCTGGCGGCATCGGAGCGAAGGATGGAAGACCTTTACAATATCATATTTTCCCATAGCGACAAGGTGATGACCGTGGATGCGTCCCTGGTAGGGCCCCGGTCCCGCAAGACCTATCGCCAAGTCCGGGAGGAGATCGACGTCGCCGCCCGGGGAATTCTTCGTGCCATGAAGGGAGAGACGGGGCGGTTTGTGGGTCTTTACGGGGAGAATAAGCCGGAATGGATGATTCTGTTTTGGGCGGTGCTGAGAAGCGGAAACACCCCCTATCTGATCAATCTCCGCCAGCCGGAGGACTTCGTGGCCGACGGTCTGCGATCTCTGGAGGCCCCCCTGACCGTCTCCGTGGACGGGTCCCCGAACCTGGGTACCAAGACCCTGTCTTATCAGGACCTGATGGCCCTTTCGGAGGAAGGACATCCCTCCGACGGGACTTCCCCGGCGGAAAATCTCGACGGGGCTTCCCCAGTGGAGATTCCTTCCCTGGAGGGCGTTCCCTTTGGGGACGGCTACGCTTTGTCCACCAGCGGGACGACTCTGAGCAAAAAGGTTTGTGTTTACACCGGCAGAAACGGGGTGGCCCAGATCCTTAACGTGGAATGGATCATGAAAGAGAACCCGGAGATCGTGAGGGGACATCGGGGGCAGATCAAGCATTTGATGTTTCTGCCCTTGTATCACGTTTTCGGGCTGGAAGCGGTATTTTTGTGGTATTCCTTTTTGGGTTCGACCTTTGTTTTTCCCCCCGATATGAAGCCCCAAAACCTTTTGCGGACTGTCCGGGATCACGGGGTGACTCATATTTTTGCCGTGCCTTTACTATGGGCGGCGGTGGAGAAGAACGTCCGTAAAAAAGCTTCTGAGGGAGAAGAGACCCGGCAAAAATTAGAGGCTGGGTTGAGACTGTCCCGGCGTCTTCAAACCATCTCCCCGAAGCTGGGGCGGATCGTCGTCCGGCACCTGTTCCGGGAGGTGCGGGAAAAGCTTTTCGGGGATACCCTTC
This sequence comes from Eubacteriales bacterium, assembly GCA_045635765.1. Taxonomy (GTDB): domain Bacteria; phylum Bacillota; class Clostridia; order Oscillospirales; family UBA644; genus RGIG995. The sequence continues at coordinate 1,162 of JAZTWH010000035.1, forward strand.
GGTTCTGTATTTCCGGGGGAAGCTTTCTCAAGCCTTCCACCCTGGAGCTGATCAACGGCTTGGGGTACCATCTTTGCAACGGCTACGGCATGAGCGAGATCGGTATCTCCTCGGTGGACCTTTCCCGATCCTTTAAAAACCGGGTCTCGGGCTCCATCGGCAGGCCCTTCCCTTCGGTGGAATATCGCATCGACTGGGACGGCCGACTCTTGGTGAAGGGAGAATCCCTTTGCTCCCGCATGACCGTGGACGGCATGGACTGTCCCTTGACCGAATGGTTTAATACGGGGGACCTGATGGAAAAAAATGAAAAAGGGCAGTATTTTATTTCCGGCCGGGCATCCGACCTGGTCTTTGGGGAAGAGGGCGAAAATTTGAATCCCGACCTGGCGGAGCAGGCCTTTTTGTTGACCGGGGCTAAGAATTTTACCGTCACAGGGGATGCCGGTAACGAAAAACTGATGCTGGTAGTCCAGGTCCCGGAGGATCTGACCCAAGAACAGATGGAGCTTCTGACCCACCAGATCGCCCGGGGCAACGATTCCTTGCCGGGGGCTTACCGGGTCCGGGAAATTCGGTTTACCTACGACCCCATCCTGTCTTCCAAGGAGATCAAGGTCAGCCGGGCACGGCTCCGCCGTCAGATTCAGGAGGGGACCGTCCGCCTTTTTGAGACCTTATCCCTTCCTTCGGCCACGGCGGACCACGGCGGTACCGATTCTCCCTTGAAGGGAGAGCTTCGTCAGATGTTCGGAGAAATTTTGGGGATCCCCCCGGAAAAAATCACCGATACGGGGCATTTCATGAATGACCTGGGAGGCTCCAGTCTGGATTATTTCACCCTCATGGGCCGGATCGAGGAGCAGTACGGGGTCACCCTGGAATTTGAAGAGGAGCAGTTTACGTACTGTTTGAATGATTTTGTGCGGATCATAGGAGAAAAAGGGGAATGATTTACAAAGAAATCCTCCGGTGGTACGGTCTGTTGTCCGGCTACCCCTTATATCTTGCGTATTTCAAACGCAAAACCTACTACGAGGACCGATTGGTTCAGGGACGGATGGTCAAGGGCGGTGCCCTGATCGTCTCCAATCATTACCACGTTTACGATTTTATAGTCAACGGTGGATTATTTCCCTTCCGCAAGCTGTACGTGGTACTGAAAAGCGATATTTACAGCCACAAATTCCTGGCCTGGGGGATGTCCGTGTTCGGAGGAATCAAATCCGACCGGGACACCATGGGGATGCGGTTTATCGACGAAAGCGTTGCCCATTTGCGAAAAGGCCGGCTGGTTCAGATCTTTCCCGAGGCCTATATCACCGAAGACGGGAAGATGCGGGAGTTCAAGACCGGGTATCTCATGATAGCCCAACGGGCCGACGTTCCCATCATCCCCGTAATCACCGACGGAAATTACGGATGGAACAAGCGGGTCCACGTCATGATCGGCACCCCCATCCGCCTCTCGGACTACTGCCCCTACGCCCACCCCAACCGGGAGCAGATCACCGAATTGAACCGGATCGTCCGGGAAAAATGTCTGCAGTTGCAGGTAGAGTTGCACCGACGGATCGAAGCCGACCGCCGAAAGTAACGGAAAGGATATCACGATGCTTCCCCTTTTGTCTGTTTTGGCCCTTGCCGGGCCTTCCCTCGGGACCCAACTCGCGTCCCTGATTCCCAATCTCGCCCCCGGAGCCCTCCCGGGCTTCCTCGGAACCTTCTCGGGCAACTTCTTTGGAACCCTGGCTGGAAACAATCTTGCTCTCGGCAACTTTCTCGGGAATCTCTTTGGGAACAATCTTGCCCTCGGAAACTTCCTCGGGAATCTCTTTGGGAATAATCTTGCCTTTGGGAGCCATTTCGGCAACTTTTTCGGGACTTTGTGGGGGAAGCTTGCCGTGGAAAGCCTTCCGGGGAGCCTGTGGCCGGCCCTTTGGCCTACTATTCAGGCAATTCTTTCCACGATTGAAGGGATTCTTGCGACGGTTCAGGGCGTTTTTGTCACGGTCCAGGGGACCCTTGGGGCGATTTTGCCCATTCTTTGGGGAATTCTCATCACCATCTTGTCCCTAGCTTTTTTTGGGTTCTTGGCACCCAACGTCATCGTGGGATATATCATTTACGTCATGCACCTGAAACGGACCAAAAAAACAAAATGGACCCGGGCCTGCTCCGAGGCGACCCACGATCATCTGGAGATGTACGACGCGGGCATGGCCTGGAGTCTGGAGCACGCCGAGAAAAAGCAAGACGTACATATCGTCAGCGAGGGGCTGAATCTCTACGGAGAATTTTTTGATTTCGGCTCCGACAAAACGGTGATCCTGGTGGCCGGACGGACGGAAGGCCTTTGCTATAACTACTATTTTGCCCGCCCCTACGGGGAATGTGGATTCAACGTTTTAACCGTGGATAACCGTGCCCACGGCCACAGCGAAGGGAAATACAACACCGTTGGCTTTGAGGAACATAAAGACCTTCTGAATTGGGCAAAATACGTTCACGAAAATCACCATTCCCAACGGGTAATCTTCCACGGCATCTGTATCGGCTCCGCCGGATCCCTGTACGCTTTGACCAGCGACGGCTGCCCGGACTATATTCAGGGAATCGTGGCCGACGGAATGTACCCCAACTTTTGGGAAAGCTTCCGAAACCATATGATCGAACTGAAAAAGCCCATGTACGGCCTGCCCTTTATCAACGGCTGGATGAAGCTTTTGACCGGCCATTCCATGAGATACGGCCCCATCGACGTGATCGAAAAACTGGACCGGCCCATTTTGATGCTCCACGGCAAGCAGGACCTTTACTCCTTGCCCTCCGAGGCGGAACGGCTTTTTGCCAAATGCGGAAGCCAGAACAAGCGGATCGTTTGGTTTGAAGAGGGGACCCATTCCATGCTTCGGTACGCAGACCCGGAGAAATACGACAGGGCCATCAAGGCCTTTTTGGAGGAAACGGTGAAAGATCCCATCCCGGCGGCATAAGAAAGGAATTTTTATGGATTTATTGAATTATATCCTCTACAACCCTTGCATTTTCGCCTGCCTTTCCGCCTGGCTCACCGCCCAGATCATCAAGACGGTCATCCACGCCCTCCTTTATCGGAGGTTGGATCTCCGCCGGCTCTTCGGAGACGGAGGAATGCCCAGCGGACACACGGCTACCGTCACCGCCTTGGCCACCATGTGCGGATTGACGGAAGGCTTTGACGGTGCCGTCTTTGCCGTTTCTGCCATCCTGGCCGTGGTGGTCTGCAGAGACGCCGTCGGCGTCCGCAGAGAAACGGAGAAACAGGCAAAAATGTTGAATTCCGTCCTGGACACCCTTCAGGAAGAAACCGACCACTCCCTGCCCGACGAGAGGCTGAATACCTTAGTGGGCCATACCCCCCTGCAGATCGCCGTCGGGGCCCTCATCGGCATTGGCGTCTCCACCTCCCTCTACCTGCTCTTCCTTCGGTAATCGCTGGCCGGCCCAACGGCCCGACGGCCACGGCCCGACGGCCCAACGGCCACGGCCCGACGACCCGACGGCCACGGCCCGACGACCCGACGGCCACGGCCCGACGGCCCCCCCGGCCGTCAATTAAAAAACTTCTAAAAAGAAAATCCCCCCGGCAGGGGTCCCCGCCGAACCGTCAAATACCATGGGTTCGGGAGACTCCCCGCCGAGGGGATCGTATTTTTACTTTGGATTGCCCGGCGACCGAGACCGTTCAAATCTCATCGGGGGTGTGCATTATTGTTTAATCGATCGTTGCTTGAGGTAGTTGCGGAAGGCGGTGCCGGCCAATTCCCGGTCCACGTGGGGGGCGACGAACAGATAGCCCCGCCATTTGCTGAGGTTGAAGGCACGGGTCCATTCTTCGATGCGGTCGATGGCTTCCTTGGCGGGGATGGGGGCCCGTTGCTTGTTGACGATGGTCAGGGAGAGGTCGGTCTCCAGGGGAGGCTGGAAGGAGAGGGCAAGGTCGAAGGCGTCGAAATCCACCGGCTTGCCTGCGGCCTTGTAGGCCTCGGCGATGTGGGTGGCCACGGCCTTTCGTTCGGCAATGTTTTCTTCCACGGTACAACGCCTCAGGTATTCTATATAAGATGCAATTTCCTGGGGCAGCCGGGGTTTGCGGTGCCATTGCTCCAGGCAGGTGCGGAGCAGGTCCTTTTTTTGCTCCGGGTCCCGGGCGTCCTCCAGCCGGTTCAGGGTGTGGGAGAGGATCTCCTCCTGCAGATCGGATTCCCGGAAGGTGTCGGGTGAAAGCTCCAGGGCTCGCTTCAGCAGGGTTCTCCGGGACAGGGTCTGCATCAGCGATTCCAAGGTTTTGGCGGTTCCTCCGTCCTGAGCAAAGGGCCGTTGATCGGAATGATACAAAGCCCCCAACTCCTGGTTATTCAGGAATAGAAAATCGCAAGGATGCTGAATTTGTTCCACCCGGACCAGGGCGTAGATGGCGTCCCGCATCTGTGCCTCGGCGGCCAGGACCTTCTGATGGCGGTACATATAATGGTACAGCATGGAACGGTTAAAGATCAGCTCTTCCACCGTGGAAAGGGCGTCGGAGGTGATAGCCAGCCGGTAATCGATCCCGCCCTTTTCTTCGGTCCTGCAAATGACTAACTTAAGCAAAAACCGTTCCACCCCGTAGGTCAGGGCGATGCCGGCAGTATAGCTGTCCCGCTGGGTGTAGTCCAATTTATCCGCGTCGAAATTTCCGTTGATGACCGAGGTCAGATAGGAATACCCGGTGCCGTCCGGGCTCCGGTTCACGGCCCCGATGACCAGGTTCGCGGCCCGTTGCAGCAGTTCTCTTGCCTCCTGCTCCGTCCGGATCCCGGGGTAATTTATATTGCGGTGGAAAAAGGAGATAAAGGCGTCGGAGACGATGATTAGGTAGGAAAAAATCTCATGGGGAGAGGGGGAAATTTCCTGTCCCGCCGCCGCGATAACGTAATTTCTCATCTCGGCGAATTGGGGCATAGATCCGTAGACCGCCTCCGACAGGTGGGAATAGGGGCAATGGCCCACGTCGTGGAGCAACGCCGCCAGGCGGACCAGGCGGATCTCTTCTTCTCCGATGGCACGTTGGACCTCCGGCCGTTGCCGGGCATCGGAATATAACTGTTCCATCATCCGGGATGCCACGGCAGCGGTCCCCAAAGAATGTTCAAACCGGGTGTGCCGGGCTGCAGGATAGGTGGATTCCGCCAGCCCCACCTGGTTCACGTTCCGGAGCCGCTGGAACAGGGGAGAGTCAATGAGCCGAACCTCCCAGGGATAAAACACCACCGACCCCCAAATGGGATCGTGAATGATCTTATTCCCTCCGGCCGTGGGGACATATCCCTCCACCATGGCCTTGACGAATCGGTCAATGGACTTCAGAAAATCTTGGTTCATGGAGATTCCTTCCTTTCATACTATTATTATCTCATGAAACGGCCCGTCCGTCAAGGGGGTTTTGTAACTTTTTTGCAACGATTCCGTTCTTTCTTGACTTTTCCCGGTCCTGTGTGTTATAATGAAAAAAACAAAAGGAGGCCATCTCCCATGATTCGCAGAGAAAAAGAGAATTATTATCTTGATATTGCCGGAACGGTCTGTGAACGCAGTACCTGCCTTCGAAAGACCTACGGTGCGGTCATTGTCAAGAACGATACCATCATTTCCACCGGATACAACGGAGCTCCCCGGGGCAGACAGAATTGCTGTGATTTGGGCTGGTGCCTGCGGGCCAAGTATAACATCCCCAGCGGAGAGAGGTACGAGCTCTGCCGGTCGGTCCACGCTGAGGCCAACGCCATTATCGTAGCACCTCGGGAAGAAATGATCGGGGCCACCCTCTATATGGTCTGCCGGGACCCCAAGGACGGGTCTTTGGTCCCCGGAACCAATTCCTGTTCCATGTGTAAACGGCTGATCATCAACGCCGGCATCTCCACCGTGGTCATCCGGGATACGGAAAACGATTACCGGGTCATCGACGTGGTCAAGGAATGGGT
>JAZTWH010000036.1:0-31829 GCA_045635765.1 Eubacteriales bacterium
TTGAACCGAGAAGGAACTGAATAGCCTTTCGGATGTTGTCGTAAATTTTACGCCCTTCCTCCACGGCCGTAACGATGGTGGAGAAATTGTCGTCCGCAAGGATCATATCCGCCACGTTCTTCGTAACGTCGGTCCCGGTGATGCCCATGCCGATCCCGATGTCTGCACTCTTAATGGACGGTGCGTCGTTGACTCCGTCTCCGGTCATGGCGGTGACTTTGCCCTTTGCCTTCCACGCCTTTACGATCCGCACCTTGTGCTCCGGCTGAACCCGGGCATAGACCGAATAGCGTTCTACGATGCTCTCAAATTCACTCTCGGGAATTTCATCCAGCTGGGCCCCCGTAATTGCCTGGGAAGCATCCGTAAGAATGTTCAATTCCTTGGCAATGGCAATGGCTGTGTCGATGTGGTCTCCGGTGATCATGACCGGCCGGATTCCGGCAGATCGGCACTTTTCGATGGCGGCTTTGACCTCCGGCCGGACCGGGTCAATCATCCCCGTAAGACCCACGAAGGTCAGATCCCGTTCCAGATCCTGCGGCTCGTAGGATGCAGGCTCCGCCGAATGGGGACGCATGGAAAGGGCCAAGACCCGCAAGGCACGGTCGGACATTTCCTTTTGTGCGGTCAGGATCTCTTGCTTCAATTCTTCCGTCAGAGGCACTCTTTGCCCGTTTTTCAGGACCGTCGTACAATGGGAAAGAATAATATCGGGAGCCCCCTTCGTGTATTGAACGATGCTGCCGGCGGTCTTATGAACGGTGGACATCATTTTTCTCGAAGAGTCGAAGGGTGCCTCTCCTATCCGGGGGGAGGCCGCCTTTAATGCGGGCTTTTTCCTTCCCAGGCTGGCGGCGTAATTTACCAATGCACATTCCGTCGGTTCCCCTTCGGTGCCGTGGTCGGTCCATTCCGCGTCGGAGCAAAGGGCCATTCCTTCGGCCAAAAGGGCCTCGTTTTCGCCGTAGTGATCTACCACGGTCATTTTATTTTGAGTCAGGGTCCCCGTTTTATCGGAGCAGATGACCTGGGTGCATCCCAGGGTTTCTACGGCCGTCAGTTTTCGGATTACGGCGTTCCGCTTGGACATTTTCGTAACGCCGATGGAAAGAACGATGGTAACCACCGTGGCAAGGCCTTCGGGAATGGCCGCAACGGCCAGGGACACGGCGATCATAAAGGTGTCGATGAGATGCTCTACTCCAAAGTCGCCGTCCTTGATAATGGTAAATGCAAAAATGAATACGCAGATCCCCAAAACCAACCAGGTCAGGATTTTGCTCAGCTGAGACAGCTTTTTCTGCAGGGGAGTCTGAGAATCCTCCGTCTGGGACAGTGCGGAAGCAATCTTGCCCATCTCCGTATCCATCCCGATGGCGGTAACCACGGCCTTCCCGCGGCCGTAAACCACGATGCTTCCCATATAAGCCATGTTTTTTCGGTCCCCCAAGGGGCAGTCCTTGCCGCTTTTCGGAAGAACGTCGGAAGTTTTCGTAATGGCGTTGGATTCCCCCGTCAGGGCCGCCTCCTCCACTTTCAGCGAGGCAGATTCCAAAATGCGGACGTCTGCCGGAACCGCATCCCCCGCTTCCAAAAGAATGACGTCACCCACCACCAGGTCTTCGCTTTTTACGTGGATCATTTGGCCGTCTCTCAGGACCTTCGACGTGGCGGCGGTCATTTCCTTCAGTGCTTCCAAGGCTTTTTCCGCTTTGCTTTCCTGAACCACGCCCAAAACCGCGTTCAGTATCACCACGAATAGGATAATAAATACGTCGGCAAAGGATTCGTTGGCAAAATAGGCCGTCACTCCGGAGATCACGGCCGCCACCAGAAGAATAATGATCATCGGGTCGGTCAACTGGTTGAAAAACCGCATCAGCAGAGAGATTTTCTTGCCTTCTGCCAGCTTGTTTCTCCCGGTCCCCAGTTCCGCGGCACGCTTGGAGGTTAGTCCGTTTTCCGTGGAATTCACTTCTTTGAGTACCGATTGTGTCGTTTCAAAATAGTGTTTCATTTTCACAAACCTTTCTTTGCGTATATATAAATTTTTTCTAACATAAAAAAAGACTTTTGCAGTATTATCCTACTGCAAAAGTCTCGCAAGATACATTGCAGTACCCCGCGAACCGGGATGAAAACATCCGTTTTGACGGTTCGCAATGGAACCAAAACGGTTCCCAGCTACTCCCTTTTACCGTAATATTGTACCACTTCTTCCATGGTTTGTCAAGGGAATTTTTTACAAAAGTCTTGCAATTTTTGCAAGATTGTGTTATACTGATAAAGAGACCGCAGTGGTTCATTGGTTTATTATATGAAGTGACGAATTGGTTTATACGGAGGCTCTTATGGACTGTTGGAATTCTTTGACTGCCCCATTGCTGGAATGGTTTTTCCGCAATGCACGCCCCATGCCCTGGAGAGACGATCCCACTCCGTATCACGTCTGGATTTCGGAAATTATGCTCCAGCAAACCCGGGTTTCCGCCGTTATTCCTTATTATGAACGGTTTTTGAAGGAGCTTCCGGCCCTTGCCCATTTGGCGGAATGTGACGACGAAAAGCTGATGAAGCTTTGGGAGGGCTTGGGGTATTATTCTCGGGCTCGCAACCTGAAAAAAGCCGCCATAAAAATTACGAAGGAGTTCGGCGGTGTTTTCCCCTCCGAATACGCCCTGATTCGCTCCCTTCCGGGAATCGGGGACTATACCGCAGGGGCCATTTCCTCCATCGCCTTCGGAAGACCCGAGCCTGCGGTGGACGGGAACGTCCTCCGGGTTTGGTCTCGGATCTTGGGAGATTTTTCCGATATTATGTCAGATCAGACCCGTAAGGTTTGTCGGGAGATGCTTCGTTCCGCCATGCCGGAAGGGAAGACCTCCGCCTATACTCAGGCACTCATGGAATTGGGTGCTACCGTATGTTTACCCAACGGTGCTCCTCTGTGCGAGCGATGCCCGGTTTCTTGTTTTTGTGTTGCAAAACAGCAGGGGATTATCGACCGCCTTCCCGTCAAGACCAAGGCGAAGCCCCGGCGGGTGGAGCTGCGGACCGTGTACCTCCTTTTTTATGACGGAAAGGTGGCCCTGCGACGCCGTCCTAAAAAGGGATTGCTCTCGGGCCTTTGGGAATTTCCCAACGAGCTTTCGGATTTCGATCCGGGGACCTGGAATATTTCCGGCAAAGAAGCGGGAGGCTTTGGAACCGGCAAACATGTGTTTTCCCACATCGAATGGCAGATGAATTCCAGGATTTTTCTTCTGGATTCCCCTTGTGTTCCCGACGGATTCGTCTGGGTTTCCGGGGAAGAACTGAAATCCGATTATGCCGTCCCCGCCGCCTTTCGGTGCTTCCTTTCCCCGGTATTACAACAATTGGGCGGAGCAGAATGACCGTAGCAACGGGGAGCGAAAAATATAAATTAAAGAAACGGCATCCGGCTTCGAAGGTTCTTTCCAAGGACCCGGGGGCCCGTAACGGTTGGAAGAGATCCCCAAAAACGGGACTCTCTTTTTTTTGTCATTTTGAATTATTTTTAAGATTTATCCACCTCCCGGGCGGATTGTATTGTTTCAAAAAGGTGAAAAGTTTGTGAAAAAAAGGAAAAAAGGGATTGACAAACCGTCCCCGTCCGTTTATAATATATTAAATAAATATAAATTCAAATTATGAGGTAAACTATGATTCGAAGCATGACCGGTTACGGCCGGGCTCAACGGGTTCTCGGATCCCGGGACATCACCGTGGAGATCAAGGCGGTCAACCACCGTTATTTTGAGCTCAATGCCCGGATTCCCCGTGCTTATCTGTCCCTGGAGGACCCCATTCGGGCGGAGTTACGCCGTTCTATCGTCCGGGGAAAGGTGGATTTCAACCTTTCCGTCAAACGGGAAGAAGGGGACGATACGGACGTCACCGTTGACAAAGAATTGCTGGCCAAATATCTTTCTGCCTTGCGATCGGCGGCGGAAGAAAATTTCCTCAGGGACGACCTTACGGCTTCTACGCTGCTCCGTCTGCCCGGAGTGGTTTCCGCTGATACGGCCGAGGAGGATGCGGCCCAAGCCTGGCAGGACATCCAAACCGTTCTGGAAGAGGCGGTTTCCGCCTTTATTGCCCAGCGGGAAGGGGAAGGTCACCGTCTGGCGGAGGACATTATCGCAAAGTGCGGCGAGCTGACCGATTACGCCGCAAGGGTGGAATCCCATCTTCCGGAGCTGATGAGCTCTTACGAGGCCCGTCTTCGCAGTCGGATGGAGGAACTTTTGGGAGAGCGTGCCGTGGATGAGGGGCGCCTTTTGACCGAGGTTGCCGTTATGGCGGATAAAACCGCCGTGGATGAAGAACTGGTCCGCCTCCGTTCCCATTGTACCGCGTTGAAGGAAATGCTGGAAAAGGGAATCTCCAACGGGAAGAAAATGGACTTTATCGTCCAGGAGCTGAACAGGGAGGTCAACACCCTGACCTCTAAGATCGGCGATTTGGAGATCACCCGCATCGCCATCGAGATGAAATCCCTGATTGAGAAAATTCGGGAACAGATCCAAAACATTGAATAAGGGGGCCGTATCATGCAGTTGATCAGTATCGGTTTCGGAAACGTCGTTGCCGCCAACCGTATCGTCGCCATTATTTCCCCCGATTCTTCCCCGGTCAAGCGTCTGGTCCAGGATGCCCGGGATAAGGGGAATCTGGTAGATGCCACCTACGGCCGCCGCACCCGTGCGGTGGTCATTACCGACAGCGGCCACGTTATTTTAAGTGCACTTCAGCACGAGACCATCGTCAACCGGGTTCCCGGAGCCGGGAATCCCATGGAAGATGACGACCCGGAAGGAGAAGACCAATGAGCCGTCCCCGTTTGTTTATTATTTCCGGCCCCTCCGGAAGCGGAAAGGGAACCCTCCTTTCCAATTTGCGGGAGCGTCATCCCGACGTGTTTTACTCCATTTCCGCCACGACCCGGGCTCCCCGGGAGGGCTTGGAGCAGGACGGCGTCCATTACTATTTCCTCACCCACGACAAATTCGAGGAAATGATCTCCCAAAACGCCTTTATTGAATACAAGCGTTACTGCGGGAATATTTACGGAACGCCCAGAAAGCCGGTGGAGGATGCCCTCAGCTCGGGAAGAAGCGTCATTCTCGAAATCGAAACCCAAGGAATGAGAGATGCCTATGCCCAGTATCCCGACGCGGTTACCGTCTTTATTGCACCGCCCTCTTTGGAGCTTCTCGGACAGCGGCTCCGGGGACGGAAAAGCGAAGCCGAAGAAGTGGTCCTCCGCCGCCTAAAGCAGGCCGAGGAGGAATTGACCCACCGGGGAGACTATCAATACACCGTGGTCAACGACGACCTTTCCGAGGCCCAGGACGAATTAGACCGCATTTTCCTTGCGGAAACCGCAAGCCTTTGATTCGGGTCAAATTGCAATTCTTGCGGAAACCGCGGACCATTGATGCCTCGTTGAGCCGTATCGCAACATCTTTTAATTACACTTTTATTTCTGAAAGGAAGTTCCAATTATGATTTACCCTGCCGTCAGCAAACTTATCAAAGAAGAAAAACAATGCCGGTATTCCTTGGTGATTGCCGTTGCAAAGGAAGCCCGTACCATTTCCGAGCGGGCCAATAACAACAAAGAACGGCTTTCCGAAAAGCCCATTAAAATGGCCGTCAACGCTTTTGCCGAAGGAAAGGCCGTTTATTCCGAACCCAACGAAGGGGAACTTGAAGACTAATTATTAGGAGTTTTACCATGGTGTCAGTGGGCGTTGCCGTAGAGGGGATTCCCCGTTCTGCGGATAAACTGTACGAATACCTGCTCCCAGAGGGTGCTTCGGCTCCCGTGGGGAGCGTCGTTACCGTCCCCTTCGGCCATGGGAATAAGCCGGTGCGGGGGGTGGTTTTGGAGTGTTTTTCCAACGAAGAACCCCCGTCCCAAAAATTAAAAACCCTTTTCTCTGTTGGAGACTGCTACCTTACGGAGGATTCCGTTGCCGTGATCCGCTATATGCGGGAGCGATATTTTTGCACCTGGTTTGAAGGAGCCCGTTGCCTTCTGCCTACGGGCGTGTTCGGAGGAGGTACCCGGTCGGTTACCTCAGCGTCCATTGCCGACGAAGGGGCCGCCGCCGCGTATATGGAGGCCAATTACTCCAATCGAAAGCATTGCGACGTTTTGGGCTTTCTTTTGGAGGAACGGCAGATGACCGTGAAGGAGCTGACCTATATGGCCGGCGTTTCCGAATCGGTGATTAAGACCCTTGCCAAAAAGGGGTTGATTCTTTTGGAAAAGGTGGAGGTCCTCCGAAATCCCCTGAAAGACTGCCCCATTCCCGAAACTCCCCCCCAGGTGGTGCTCAACGAAGAGCAGACTGTAGCCGCAAATGGGTTGATGGCCGATTTGAACAGCGGACGGACCCATCTTCTTTATGGAGTTACGGGAAGCGGAAAGACTCACGTTTTCATCCGACTGATCGACGAGGCTCTGAAACAGGGCAAGCAGGCTGTTCTGATGATTCCGGAAATTTCCCTGACCCTTCAGATCGTCAATCGCCTTTACGCCCACTATGCCCCCGCCCTTGCGGTCCTTCATAGCGGCCTTTCCATTGGAGAGAGACACGACCAATGGCACCGGATCCGTTCCGGAGAGGCCCGGGTGGTGATCGGAACTCGTTCTGCGGTGTTTGCCCCCGTGTCGGAGGGATCCCTCTTTATTATTGACGAAGAGCAGGAGCATACCTACAAGTCCGAAGCATCCCCCCGTTATCACGCCCGGGAGATCGCCGCTTTTCGTGCCGCCCGGGGAAAAGGGTTGCTTCTTTTGGCCTCCGCCACCCCTTCTTTTGAGAGCTTTTATCGGGCCCAATCCGGAGTAATCGGTTTTGAAAAACTCACCGAACGCTTTAACGGACGGCCCCTTCCCAAGGTCCTGGTCGCGGATCTGCGGCGGGAGATGATGTCGGGCAACCGTTCCTGCATCGGGCGGACGCTGGGCATGGAATTGGAAAAAAATCTTCAGCGGGGGGAACAGGCCATCCTGTTCATGAACCGCCGGGGGTACCAGTCTCACATTTCTTGCGTGTCCTGCGGCGGGGTGATTAAATGCCCCCACTGCGGCATTGCAATGACTTATCACTCGTACAATAACCGGGTGGTCTGCAATTATTGCGGATATTCCACCGGTTACCTCTCTGCCTGCGCTTCCTGCGGCGGGAAGCGGCTGTTGTACAGCGGCGTGGGGACACAAAAGGCCGAGGAAGAGCTGAAGCATCTTTTCCCCAATATCCGAGTCTGCCGTATGGATGCCGATACCGTGGGAGGCAAATATACCCGGGAAGGGATTTTGAACGATTTTCGGGACAAAAAATACGACGTTCTTTTGGGAACCCAGATGATTACCAAGGGGTTGGATTTTCCCGACGTCACCCTGGTTGGGGTGTTGAATGCCGATATGTCTCTCTATACCTCGGATTTTCGGGCCTTTGAAAAAACCTTTTCTCTGCTTACCCAAGTGGTGGGGAGGGCCGGAAGAGCCGAAAAGGAGGGCAGGGCCGTGGTTCAGACCTATTCTCCCGCCCATCACGTCCTTTCCTATGCCTTTGCTCAAGATTACGAGGGATTTTACCGGGAAGAAACGGCTCTGCGAAAATCTTTGCTGTACCCTCCCTACTGTGATTTGTGTCAATTTTGCTTCTTGGCAGATACGGAAGGGGAAGCTTTCCGGGCCGCCGAGGATTTTTCCGAGTGTATCCGCAAAAGCACCCAGGACGACCCCGCATCCTTCCCCGTCCGCCTAATCCTGCCCAAGGTTACCTCCGTCCCCCTGGTGGGAGGGAAGACCCGAGTCCGGGTTTTGATGAAATGCAAGGATACCCGTCCCCAGCGGCAGATGATCTCCGATCTTTTGGACGAATTCCGCAGAAGGAAAGAAAACCGGGAGATCACCGTCATTGCCGATATGAACCCTGTCAATATACTCTGATTTTCCGGAAAGGAAGTTTTTTGTTATGGCGATCCGTAATATTGTGAAAGAAGGGGACGAGGTCCTGACCAAGGTCTGCCGTCCCGTTACCGTCTTTGACGACCGTCTTCGCACCCTCGTCCAGGACATGAAGGACACCCTTGCAAAGGCCAATGGTGCCGGACTTGCTGCCCCCCAGGTTGGGGTTTTGAAGCGTCTGGTCCTGGTAGTGGATGATAACGATGACGTTCTGGTCCTCGTAAATCCCGTCATTACTCACACGGAGGGGACTCAGACTCCCACGGAGGGCTGCCTTTCGGTCCCCGGCGTTTGGGGGAAGACCGTCCGCCCCGCAAAGGTTACGGTGGAAGCCCGGGACGAATACGGCAATCCCGTAGCCTACACCCGCACCGGCATCGTCGCCGTTTGCTTCTGCCATGAATTGGATCACCTGGACGGACATCTGTACCGGGAACGGGTCACGGAATACGTCCATTTTGACGATTGAGGATGCTTATGAAAATTTTGTTTATGGGAACCTCTCCCTTTGCCGTGGAAAGTCTGTCGGCATTGCATGAGGCCGGAGCCGACGTTTCCTGCGTCATTACTCAGCCCGACCGTCCCAAGGGCCGGGGATACAAAATGACCTGTACCCCGGTGAAAGAATTTGCCCTGGAAAAAGAATATCGGGTAGAGACTCCGGAAACACTGAAGGATGAGGCGATTCTCCCCCTGTTAAAGGAGATCGACCCGGATCTCATTATCGTTGTGGCTTACGGGAAAATTCTTCCTCTCTACGTTTTGAATTACCCAAAATTCGGCTGTATCAACGTTCACGGCTCCCTGTTGCCCATGTACCGGGGTGCCGCGCCCGTCAATCACGTTCTTCTTGACGGACAGACCGAGACGGGCGTGACCACCATGTATATGGATGAGGGCCTGGATACGGGGGATATGATTCTGACGGCATCCACCCCCATTTCCGATACGGATACCTTCGGGACCCTCCATGACCGCTTGGCCCGGATGGGCGGCAAGTTGCTGTTGGAGACGGTGGAACGGATCCAAAAGGGCACGGCCCCCCGAATTGCCCAAACCGGGGAGACCTGCTATGCATCCATGATTACCAAAGAGACCCGGAAATTGGATTTCAGCCGGTCCAAATCAGACCTTTACAACCAAATCCGGGGACTTGCTCCCGAGCCCTGTGCCTTTGCTTTCTGCGGCGGCAAGAATATTAAGATTTTGGAATCTGAGCCGGTGGAAGGAGATTGGTCCGTCCCCTGCGGTACCGTGGTGGATCCCAAGCACCTGATTATCAAGGTTGCCGACGGCGGCCTTCGCCTCAAAACCGTTCAGCCGGAAGGGAAAAAACCCATGTCCGGAGAGAGCTTTTGTGCCGGCAATCGCAACGGCCTGTTTGAATAAGAGGATTCTATGTTTGATTATTTGTATTATTCCGGTTACGGCGGCTATCTTTTGTGGATGCTTCCGCTGATCGTCCTTTCCGCCATCGCATCCGGTGCGGTCCAGTCCAACTATAAGAAGTATTCCAAGGTCCTGACCCGGCGAGGAATTACAGGGGCTCAGATCGCCCAGCAAATTTTGCAGGAAAACGGAATTCACGACGTCAACGTGACTAAGATTCCGGGAAACCTTTCCGACCACTACCATCCCAAGGATAAATATATCGGCCTTTCGGGGGGCGTGTACGATTCTACCTCCGTGGCGGCCCTGGGGATCGCCGCCCACGAAGCGGGCCACGCGGTCCAGTACCACGTGGGATACGGCCCCATCAAATTCCGAACGGCGATCCTGCCCGTTACCAGCTTTGCTTCGAAATTTTCCTGGCTTCTGATTTTTGCGGGACTTCTGCTCAGTGACCTGGTGGCTTTGGCCGGGGTCATCCTTTTCGGGATCACGGTCCTGTTCCAGCTGGTGACCCTCCCTGTGGAGTTTAATGCTTCCAGACGGGCCCTTGCGGTCCTGGAGGGAGGATACCTGGACGAAGAGGAGCTTGCGGGTGCGAAAAAGGTTCTGACTGCCGCCGCCCTGACCTATGTGGTCGCTCTTTTGACTTCCCTGTGGCAGTTGTTCCGTTATATCCTCATTATTTTCGGCGGACGTCGCAGGAGATGAATTTTGGAAAAGACTGACCTTTCTTCCCTGACCTTGGAACAGTTGACCCAGGCCGTTCAGTCCTACGGACTGCCCGCCTTCCGGGCAGGGCAAATCTTCCGCTGGCTTGCACGGGGCGTTTCTTCCTTTGACGAAATGTCCGATCTGTCTAAGGATTTGCGGGCAAAATTAAAGGAAAACTGCACCCTTGCCACCCTCGATCAAGCCACCTGCAGTTGTTCCTCCGACGGAACGAAGAAGTACCTCTTCCGTCTTGCCGACGGAAACCATATCGAAACGGTTCTTATGCGTTACGAGCACGGAAATTCCGTCTGCATATCCTCCCAGGTGGGATGCAATATGGGATGCCGATTCTGTGCCTCCACCCTGAAGGGGAAGGTCCGGGACCTGACGGCAGGGGAGATGCTTGCCCAGATTGCCCGGATCCATCGGACCGATCCCGTTTCCCGGGTGGTGGTCATGGGGGTGGGGGAACCCTTGGACAATTACGACAATCTGGTCACCTTCCTCCGCAATCTTACCTCCCCCCAAGGCTTTGGGATGAGTCAGCGGCATATTTCCGTTTCCACCTGCGGCCTCGTTCCAAAAATCGACCGATTGGCGGAAGAAAAGCTGCAGATTACCCTTTCCGTGTCCCTCCACGCCCCCGATAACGAGACCCGGAATCGGTTGATGCCTGTGAACCGTACTTATCCCGTGGAAGAATTGCTCGCCGCCTGTGACCGCTATACCCGGGCCACGACCCGCCGCATTTCTTATGAATACATTATGATCAAGGGAGTCAACGATACCCCCGAACACGCCCGGATGCTTGCCCGCCGTCTGAAGGGGAAGCTGGCTCACGTGAATCTGATCCCCATGAACCACGTGGAGGAACGGGACTTCCAGCCGTCCACCCCCGAGGGGATCCGCCGGTTTTCTTCCATTTTGGCGGAGCAGGGAATCAACGTCACCTGCCGCCGCAAGTTGGGCAAAGACATCGACGCCTCCTGCGGCCAGCTCCGTGCCCGTTTTGAACGGCAACAGAACAAGGATTGAATTTCGATCGAGTTCAACATAAACCGGGTTGAACATATACCATTTTCGTTTATTTTCCCAAAAAAGGTAGGGATGCTATTTGAAGTTTTATGCCATGACCGACGTGGGGCTCAAACGCTCCTCCAATCAGGATGCCTTTTGTCATGGGCAATTGGATTCCGGGACTCAATTTATGGTATTATGCGACGGAATGGGCGGCCACCGGGGCGGAAACGTTGCTTCGGAGCTTGCGGTTCGGGCCTTTTATGAATTGTTGTCTGAACGTCTTTCCCGTGAGGTCCGTCCCAAAGAATTGAAAGGGATCCTCGAGGGCGTGATCGCAAGGGTCAGCCTTCTCATTTCCCAAACCGCGGCGGAAACTCCCGAATTTTCCGGGATGGGATCCACGGTGGTGCTGGCAGTCCGGTCCGGGAAAAAGGTTTGTATTGCCCACGTTGGGGACAGCCGTGCCTATCTCTATCGAAAGGGAACCCTCCGCAGATTGACGAAGGATCACTCTTTGGTTCAGGAAATGGTGGACCGGGGGGAAATTACCTCCGAGGAAGGAGAAGTCCATCCCCATCGAAACGTCATAACCAGGACCTTGGGATATGCGGAGGATTCTCAGCCGGAGCTGTTGTTCTCCGACGTTCGGGAGGGGGATCTGTTTCTCCTCTGCACCGATGGGCTCACGGTCCCCGTGGATGACCGTGTTCTGGAACAAATTCTCAGGGAAAACGCCCCCGAAACGCTGGCCCCGGTGTTGATTGCCCGGGCTCTGGAGGGGGGAGGGCCCGACAATATTACCGTCGGGATCCTTTATGAAGAAGAAAAGGAGGAGAACAAACGGTGAAACAGTTGATCGGAAGCATCGTTAACAACCGCTATCAGATTCGCAACACCCTTGGCATCGGTGGAATGTCCGTGGTTTTTCGCGCCTATGATCTTCTGGAAGATCGGGAAGTATCCTTAAAAGTCCTCCGGGCCGATCGGTTGGGGGACCAGGAATCCCGCCGTCGGTTTTATAACGAATCCCGGGCCATCGCCTTGATGTCCCACCCCAATATCGTCAACGTTTATGACGTAAATTTTGAAGGGCGTCTGCAGTATATCGTTATGGAATACGTGGACGGCGTGACCCTGAAGGACCGCATGGATCAGAAGGGTGCCCTCTCTCCCGAAGAGGCAATTCACTACCTTCGTCAGATCCTCAGTGCCCTGTCCCATGCCCATGAACGGGGTGTGGTTCATCATGATATTAAGCCGGAAAATATTTTGCTCCTTTCCGACGCTACCGTGAAGGTGACCGATTTCGGGATCGCCTCCGTTCCTAATTTTGAAGGGGATTCCATGTCCGATGAGGCCGTCGGTTCCGTTCACTACATTTCCCCTGAACAGGCAAGGGGAGACGTGACCGACAAAAAGTCCGATCTGTATTCCGTCGGTGTGATGATGTACGTCATGCTCACCGGCAAGCTGCCCTTCGACGCCCCCTCTTCCGTGGACGTTGCCCGTATGCAGGTGGAAAAGCCTCCCTATCCTCCCTGCAAGCTGATTCCTCAGCTTCCCATCGGGTTCCAGCAGGTCATATTCCGTGCGATGGCGAAAAAGCCTTCCCAGCGGTATCAGGATGCCTCGTCCCTGCTTCGGGACCTGGAGAAGCTGGAGTCGGATCCGCAAGCGGTATTCGCCTACCCGAAGGAATACGTTCTCTCCGGCCGCAAGAACCGAAAGAAAAAGGGAATTTCCGGCTTTTTCCGGTCCATGTACCCCGAGGATGAGGAAACCTATCTCCACGCCCGGAACAGCCAATTGTCAGTAGTTTGTGCGTTGCTCCTTTCCCTGTTGCTTGTCTTGTCCGGGGTGGGGATCATGGTGGCCGTGGTTTCAAATCTTTATCAGGAATACGTCAACGTTCCTCAGTACGTGGGGATGGAGTATGACGATATTGAGGCGAATTATGAAGTGGCCAAAAACTTTAAATTTAACCTGCAATATGAATTTGACAGTGCCGTGGAATCGGGGATCGTGTTAGAGCAGTCTCCCTCCTCCGGCGAATCGGTGGTTTCCGGGTCGGAAATTACGTTGGTCATCAGTAAAGGCGGCAGAAATATTGCCGTCCCGGACGTCGCCGGGAAGACCGAATCCCAGGCCGTTGCCGCACTGAAAAACGCAAACCTTACTTATGTCCGCAAGACGGAGGTCGGCAACGTTTCGGTGGACGAGGGAATCGTTTTGCGGTGTGAACCCACCGCCGGGACGGAAGTAACGGAAGGGACCTCCGTGATCCTCTACGTTAACGTCCGGGCCGCCGTCACGGAGGCGATCATGCCCAACCTTCTGGGCTCCGAAAAGGAAACGGCCATTACCGCCCTGTACAAGAAGGGCTTGACCTCCGTTTCCATCAACGAAGTATTCAGCAATTCGATTCCTGCCGGGCAGGTTATTTCCCAATCGGCACCCCCGGATTCCGTCGTCCCCCTCTCCGAGACGGTTACCATTACCGTCAGTAAGGGGCCGGAGACCCCGGAATAATATGGAAGGAATCGTTATCCGCGGCCTTGGCGGTCTTTATGAGGTGCTCAACGACGGTCAGGTGTACCAATGTCGGGGCCGGGGCGGACTGAAACGGGACCGAAATATCTTATATGTAGGGGATCGGGTGGAATTTTCCGACGGTGCCATTTCAAAGATTTTGCCCCGGCGGAGCCTTTTGCCCCGCCCTCCCGTGGCAAATCTGGACAGGCTGTTTATCGTCGTCGCCCTTTCGGACCCCATTCCCAATCTGTATACCCTGGATAAGCTTACGGTCATCGCCGAGCATTGCGGCGTGGAACCGGTGCTGATCTTGAATAAAACCGATCTTGAGGATCCGCTGGGGGTCTGCCGGATCTATTCCTCCATCGGCTATCCCTGCTTCTCCGTTTGTGCCAAGACGGGAGAAAACGTGGAGCTTCTCCGGGATTGGATGAAGGGAAAGACCTGTGCCTTTGCGGGACTTTCCGGGGTGGGTAAGTCCACCCTGATGAACGTTCTTACTCCCGAGCTTTTCCGTCAGACGGGGGAGATCAGCCGGAAACTGCAACGGGGAAAGCACACCACCCGTGCGGTGGAACTATTTCCCTTTGAAGGCGGCTTTTTGGCGGATACTCCGGGCTTTTCGGAGTTGGAGTTTCTGCCCGTGGGCTTGCACGACCGTTCTCTTCTGCCCAATTATTTCCCCGAGTTTGAACCCTACCTCGGGGAGTGCTTCTTCCGGGACTGTGCTCACGGAAAAGAGAAAAACTGTGCCGTTCGCGACGCCGTGGAAAAGGGAAGTATTCCCCGTTCCCGGTATGAGAGTTATCTTCGGATGTACGAAGAGATCGGCCCGTTGCGTCTTTGGGAGGTCTGCAAATGAGATGGGTAATTTTTTGCTGGTCCCAATCGGAGATCCCTCCTTCGGATCTTCGGCCCGACGATGTGATCGTCTGTGCTGATTCCGGGATGGAATACGCCCGCCGCTGCGGCCTTTCCCCGTCCATCGTTTTGGGAGATTTTGACTCCTATTCGGGGGAAATTCCCTCCCACGCGGAGTTGATCCGGCTTCCCAAGGAAAAGGACGATACGGATACCATGTTTGCCGTCCGCCTGGGCTTGGAACGGGGCGTCAAGGAGTTTTTGATCGCCGGTGGAATCGGAGGACGACTGGACCATACGTTAGGTGCGGTCCAAACCCTGAATTACCTGGTTTCCCAAGGTGCCCAAGGAGCCATGAGCGACGGAAAACAGTGGATCGAAGTTCTGTCCGCACCCGTGATGAAAACCTATTTCGGTCAAGACGGCCGGTATTTTTCCATTCTTGCCCTGTCGGAACGGGTCGCCGGACTTTCCCTGGAAGGTTTTCGGTACCCCATGAATCAGGGACAGCTTACTTACGACTTTCCCCTGGGCATCAGTAATGAGATTCTCGGCGATTTCGCAACCGTCTCCGCCGAATCGGGCCGGTTTGCCGTGATCCGTACCGCCGACTGATTTCACACATCCTACCCCTTTCGCATAAGATGGCAATGAACGGTGGGATCCCGAATCCCCCGGAATTTAAGGAGGCTTTCTTATGATGAACTGCAATTCCAATTCCAATTCCAATTACTATTTCTGGACCGTCCTTATTGCCGCTGTGATTATCTTTGCTATCTACGGCAACAACAATAACAACTGCTGCGGTTGCGACAACGATCATTGCTGCTAAGAACAAGACATAACAAAAGCCGTCGGAAATTCCGGCGGCTTTTGTTTTTGTATCTTTAAGCGTTTCGCTCTTCTCTCGTTACGGGAGAGGTCTCCAATCCGAAACTAATGGAAATGGCCCGATCCACCCGGTCCATTGCTTCCCGGTCCAGATGGCCCATCCGTTCCTTCAAACGGCGTTTATCCAGAGTTCGGATCTGTTCCAAAAGAATAATGGAATCCCTGGCAAGTCCGTAATTGCGGGCATCTACCTCAATGTGGGTCGGAAGCCGATTTTTGTTGATCTTACTGGTGATTGCTGCGGCAATCACCGTGGGGCTGTGCTTGTTTCCTACGTCGTTCTGAACGATGAGGACCGGTCGAATTCCCCCCTGCTCCGACCCTACCACCGGACTGAGATCCGCATAATAAATGTCTCCTCGACGAATCAGCGGCATTCCTTTTTCCTCCTATGATTTTCCATGTAATTTCTTTTCACGTTCTGGGAACAGTATTATTTTCCTCCGAAACGCAGGATTTTAATCATCCCAAATTTCGGAAAAAAATTCCGTCCCTTACATCATAGTGTTTTTGAGTCAAAAAGGTTCCCCCGGGCTTCGCTCCCCTCTGCTCCGCCATCGCCCGTTCTGATATTTTTTTTCAGGCTTGCACCGGTATTGTCCGTTCCTGATATTCTTTCCCCGCCATCGCCCATCTTTAACCCCCGCCCCGTTCTGCCATAACCCGCCCTTAACACCCTTGCTCCGGCATCGGTTCCGGCCTTGACTTTCTTTTTTTTGTATGGTATAATATCGGTAATTACGTTTTTCGAGGAGTCCCTATGCCCATCCGATTATCCGACCATTTTACATATCAAAAATTAATTCGATTTATTCTCCCCTCCGTGGCAATGATGGTTTTCACTTCCATTTACGGGGTTGTGGACGGTTATTTTGTCTCCAACTTCGTGGGGAAGACGCCCTTTGCCGCCGTTAATTTTATTATGCCCTTTCTGATGATCTTCGGCGGAGTGGGATTCATGTTCGGCACCGGGGGAAGTGCCTTGGTCTCCAAGATTATGGGAGAGGGAAAGCCGGAAAAAGCAAATCGGGTCTTTTCTCTGATCGTATACGCCTCGTTGGTGGTTGGGATTGCAATCTCTTTGATTGGGATTCTGTCCCTCCGCCCCGTGGCAACGTTGTTGGGAGCCGAGGGGGAATTGCTGGAATACTGTATAATTTACGGCCGTATTATTTTGCTTGCCACTCCCTTTTTTATCTTGCAAATGGAGTTTCAGAGCTTCTTTGTCGCCGCAGAAAAACCTCAGTTGGGATTGTGGGTCACGGTGTTGTCCGGGTGTACCAACATGGTCCTCGATCCTCTGTTCGTAGGGGGATTTCAATGGGGGATCGTGGGAGCCGCCGTGGCTACTGCCCTCAGCCAGATTGTTGGGGGATTGATTCCCCTGATCTATTTTCTCTGCCCCAATTCTTCCATTTTGCGGCTGGGCAAAACGGAGTTCGACGGATCTGCTCTTTGGAAAACCTGTACCAACGGCTCCTCGGAGCTGATGTCCAACATCTCCATGTCCCTCGTGGGAATCCTGTACAATACTCAACTGATGCGATACGCCGGGGAAGACGGGGTTGCGGCATACGGAGTTTTGATGTACGTAAATCTGTTCTTTTTATCCATTTTTATCGGATACGCCATCGGTACGGCACCCATCATCAGCTTCCACTACGGTGCGGGGAATCATCAGGAGTTGAAAAATATTCTGAAAAAGAGTTTGATCATCATCGGAATTTCTTCAGCCCTTATGCTGGTCTTGTCCGAAACCTTGGCCGTTCCCCTGTCTCGGTTGTTTGTGGGGTACGACCCGATCCTGTTTGATTTGACTCGCCGGGGGTTTGCGTTGTATTCCTTTTCCTTTTTGTTTGCGGGACTGAATATTTATTCCTCCTCCTTCTTTACCGCACTGAATAACGGCCTTGTTTCCGCCCTGCTTTCCTTTGTCCGCACGTTGGTATTCCAGGTCGGTGCCGTGCTGCTTCTTCCCTTGCTCTTTGACGTTGACGGGATCTGGATCTCCATCGTCGTGGCAGAAGCAATGGCCTTTCTGCTGGGAATTCTGTTCCTCCTTTTATTGCGGAAAAAGTATCATTATTGAATAAAAAACTCCATCTGAAAAATCAGATGGAGTTTTGTTTTACTGTCCGTTTTCTTTTTTCGGCCGGGGCTTGTACTTTTTGTGGTAGAAGGGCTTTTTCTTGTTCTTCGACCGGGGATTTTGCGTGCCCTCCTCCGGCGGCTTGACTGCCGGTTCCGTTCCGACCTCGGGCGGAATCTCCGGGTCCGGCATGGTCGGTTGCTCCGGAGCGTTGGGGTCGGTCACGTCCTCTTTTTTATAAAAGGAAGGGGGATCCTCGGGTTTGTCCTCCAGACGGACCTTCACACCCTGCTTCAGGGCGTTGACCTCGCAGACGGTGCCGCATCCGTTGGGAGTTCTGACGTAGCTTCCCATCCGGGGCAATTCCTTATAATCCGCCTCGTATGCTTTTTGCTCATAGGCAAGACAGCAGATCAGCTTGCCGCAAGGCCCGGAAATTTTTTGGGGGGAGGATGACAACCCCTGATCCTTCGCCATTTTTACGGTAATCTGGTCAAAATCGGTCAAAAATGCCGCACAGCACACCTTTCGGCCGCACAGACCCAGGCCGGCAACGGTCTTGGTCTGGTCCCGAACACCGATCTGACGCAGTTCGATCCGGGTTTTGAAAACTCCCGCAAGGTCTTTTACCAATTCCCGGAAGTCCACTCTGCCGTCGGCAACGAAGCAAAAGACGATCTTGGAGCAATCAAAGGTGTACTCCACGTTGATCAGCTTCATGTCCAGTCCGTGCTTTTGAATCTTTTCAACGCAGACGTCGAAGGCCTTTTTCTCCTTTTTGCGGTTCTCTTCGTCGTGAGCCAGGTCCTCGTCCGTGGCAAGGCGGAGGACGGGGGACAAATCCTTCAGGTTTTCCGATTCGTCAATTTCCTTGTTTCCCAATACGACGGTTCCGATCTCCGTTCCTCGGACAGTCTGCACGATGACCTTCTGCCCGGGGACGGCGGTGATGCCGTTGGGAGCAAAATAATAAATTTTTCCCGCATTGCGGAAACGGATTCCCATGATTTCGATCATTGGAACGGTCCTTTCTGTGGTGGAGTAATTATCTTCTTGCCCTACGGCAAATCCGGGCAAGGTTTGTATTCCAGAATTTTACGTTTACGTTGGTCTCCATGGCTTCTCCCGCCCGGTCCAAGGCTTGGGCAAGATCGGCAAAAAAACGCCGATCCTCCGGGGGACAGTTTCTCAGCCGGTGCTTGACGTGGAGGCAAAAGGTATGGTAAAAACGAACTAACTCTTCCCGGTCCTTGAAGGAGAAGATTCGGTATACTTCAGCAACGTCGTCTTGCTTCAGGGCCCGTTCCAATCGCTTACTTCGGTCCACGTCCTCGCTGTCTCCGGTTTGGTAAATCTCCAGGGCTTTCCCGAGAAATCCGGCGGAGAGCAACGCGGCGGCCTTCGCCTTGTCGTCGTATCGCCCAAAAGCCTGAATAAAATATTCCCGGATGGTTTCTTCGGGCAACGGTGCCATGGTCAGAGTTTGACACCGGGAGCGTACCGTTGGCAAAACCCCTTCTTTTGTGGTGCAAAGGAGCAAAAATACGGCGTAGGATGGGGGCTCCTCCAGGGGCTTGAGCAACAGATTCTGTGCTACGGGGTTCATTTTTTCCGCCCCGTCGATCCGATAGACCTTGTGGGCCCCATCGTTGGGAGATAGCACGATCCCCGCCAACAACTGTCTCAATTCCTCTGGGGAAATATCCGGCGGAATATCAATAATATCCGGGTGGCATTTTTGCTGAAATTTATAGCATTGGCGACAGACTCCGCAAGGAGCGTCATCCCCTTCGCACACCAGTGCGTTGGTCAGCAGATTCCCGAGGGTGTGCTTGCCCGATCCCTTCGGCCCTTCAATGAGATATGCGTGAAACAGATGGGCGTTCAATACTTCCTTAATCGAAGAATTTCCGTAAAATCCAGCAAAATTCATTCCGTTTCCTCAAAATCACAGCTCACCGAGGATTCGATGACCGAATGAACGTATTCCGATACGCCAACATGAAAGGGATGGGCTTTGTAGCGGGAGAGGTCCTCTTTCGACTGAAACCCGATGCTCAGGGCCACGTCGTAACTCCGTTGGCTGAAAAGACAATCGGTTCCGACCTGTAAATCCACGATCTCCGGGACGTTCCCCCGAAGGCTCAGAAATTTCTCCTTCAAGGCTCCCTTTGCTTGTTCACTGCGGTCCTTCAAGCGGTACAGGACGATGTGTCGGAACACGAAAACTCTCCCCCTCTTTTTCAAATTCTTACTCTATTATAACACAAACTAGATAAAATTGCAAGAAATTTTAGCGAAATTTAAAATAAAGTTGCATATCGGTACTGGAAATTGTCTTAAAAATGTGGTACAATGGAGGAAAGAACGTTCAGGAGGAATCCCATGGGTTATCTTACCGTCCGCGGTTCGGCACAATATGAATTTACCGAGAAGAAGTCCACCTTCATCGGCAGGGCCTTTTATACTCCTACCGAAGAGGCGGCAAAGCAGGTGATCGCCAAGGTCCGTGCTGCCGATCCCGAGGCACGACATCACGTATTCGCCTATGTCATCCATGGGGGAATTATCCGCATGAGCGACGACGGGGAACCCTCCGGGACGGGAGGAGCTCCCACCCTGAACGCCCTGCAAAAGAACGGATTTGAGGACGTGACGGTGGTGGTCACCCGTCATTTCGGCGGAATCTTGCTGGGGGCCGGAGGCCTTGTCCGGGCCTATGCCAAGGCCGCCGCCGGAGCGTTGGAGGCCGCAGAAAAGACCGAAACCGCGGAATTTATTGATTTTACCCTTACGTTCCCTTATTCCAAAACCGGCACGGTGGCGTATCACGCCGAAAAATTGAATATCCCCATTACCGACCGGTCTTTTTCTGAGAATGTGATTTTTACCATGACCGCCGAGGAGCCTGCCGTCCACAGCTTGAAGGAGGCTCTGTCCGAAGATATTTCCATTCTTTTTCAAGAAACCGGCCGCCGCATTGCCCCGAGATGATCCTCGGGGTTTTCTGCTTTGATTTGCCCTCTTGACATATTGAGAGATTTATTATATAATTATTACATAATTCGCAATCAGCCGTAATGAACTGTTTTTATATTGATTGACCGGACCCAAGGATGTCCGGCATTGTTCAAACGTAAGAGAGGTGTATTCAATATGGCCTTTTCCTTCCGGGGCGGAATTCATCCGAACGATCAGAAAGAAAAAACCGCCGCCAGCGTTATCGTCAGCAATTTGCCTCAGCCGGAGACGGTGGTCATCCCCTTGTCTCAGCATATCGGGATTCCCTGTGCTCCCTTGGTCTCGGTGGGAGACCGGGTTTTGGAGGGGCAAAAGATCGGGGATTGTGAGACGGGACTTTCCGCTCCCGTTCATGCGTCCATTTCCGGAAAGGTAAAAGCCATCGAGCCCCATTGGCACGTCTCCGGCGGAAAGGTTTTGTCCGTGGTCATTGAGAATGACGGAACCGACGAAAAGCTGGAGCCGGAGCCTTACGCCGGCGAAATCTCAGACCTTGCCCCCGAGCAGATCATTGCCTTTGCCCGGGAGGCGGGAATCGTCGGAATGGGTGGTGCCGCATTCCCCCTTCACGCAAAACTGCGTACCGCCATCGACCGTAAGGTCACTTCGGTGATTATCAACGGCTGTGAATGTGAGCCCTTTATTACCGCCGACCATCGGGCCATGGTGGAATATCCCCGGTTCATTGTCACCGGTGCAGAGCTGGTCCGTCAGTGCCTTGGGGTGGAGGACGTGGTCATCTGCGTAGAGAATAACAAGCCCGATGCCCTTGCCACCATGCGGGCAACCGCCGAGGGGACCGGGATTGCGGTCCTGGAATTGCCTACCAAGTACCCCCAGGGTGGAGAAAAGCAATTGGTCCGTGCCGTCACCGGGCGGGAGATCCCTTCGGGGAAATTGCCCATGGACATCGGTTGTGCCGTATTTAACGTGGATACCTGTGCTTCCCTTTACCGTGCAATTTACCGGGCCCAGCCATTGATTAAACGGGTCGTTACCGTCAGCGGCTCCGCCGTGGCCAATCCTGCCAACCTGTTGGCTCGGATCGGCACGTCTTATCGGGAACTGTTCCGCCATTGCGGCGGATTTACCTCCAAGCCTTATAAGATCATCACCGGGGGACCCATGATGGGAACCGCCCAACATTCCCTCGATATTCCGGTGGTCAAAAACACCTCCTCTCTGTTGGCCTTTGCCGAGGACGGGGAGGAAGAATCCTTCCTGGGTACGGAAACCTGTATTCGGTGCGGACGCTGCGTTTCGGTTTGCCCCATGCGTCTGCAGCCCACGAAGATCTATGAAAACGCCCTGCTGGACCGGTTCTCCGAATGTGCCTCGCTGCACGTGCAGGATTGTATGGAGTGCGGGTGCTGTGCCTACGTTTGCCCGGCCAAGCTCTATCTTGTTCAAGCCATGCGTATGGCAAAAAGCCAGCTTCCCAAGGAAGGAGGAAAAACATGAGTACCCCTCAATTTCTGGTCAACTCTTCCCCCCACTACCGAAGCAAGGATTCTACCGTATCCATCATGGGAAACGTCATTCTTGCCCTGATTCCCGTTCTGGGAGGTGCGGTCGTTTTCTTCGGATTTCGTGCGTTGACTCTGACCCTGGTCTCCGTTGCTGCCTGTCTCGCCTTTGAAAGCCTCTTTTGTTGGGTTACCAAAGGAAAAAATACCGTAAACGATCTGTCCGCCGTGGTGACGGGAATGCTTTTGGCCTTCACTTTGCCCGTGACGGCTCCCTATTGGGCGGTCACCGTCGGTGCTTTTTTTGCCATCGTGGTGGTCAAGGGCTTGTTCGGCGGATTGGGGAAAAATTTTATGAACCCTGCCCTTGCGGCCCGTGCCTTCCTCTTTTCCTGGCCCACCATCATGTCTACCTTTCCCAAGCCCTTCAGCGAGATGTTCGGAGACCTCTCTTTCATCTTCGGGGAGCCCATGTTCACCGACGGATCCGTTTCCGATGCCATCGACGCCGTTTCCGGGGCCACCGCCCTCAACAGTCTGAAGCAGGGCGCTCTTCCCGATCTGGATCTGACCGATATGTTTGTGGGGAATATCCCCGGAAGCCTGGGGGAGACCTCTGCCTTGCTGATCCTGGTCGGTTTCGTTTATTTGCTGTTCCGCAAGGTCATCACCTGGCATATTCCTCTTTGTTATCTTGGGACCGTGGCCCTGTTGACTTATTTGTTCCCGGTGGGAGGAATGGATAATCTTACTTACATGAGCTATGAACTGCTCAGCGGAGGATTGATGCTGGGGGCCGTGTTTATGGCCACCGATTATACCACCTCCCCCCTCTCTAAAATAGGAAAAATCATTTATGCCGTGGGCTGCGGAGGCCTCACCGTATTGCTCCGCACCTTCGGAGCCTATTCCGGGGCCGTTTGCTATGCCATCCTGATCATGAACGTGGTCACCCTGGTCCTGGACCGCTATCTGAAGCCCCGTCGTTACGGAATCGGAGGAGAGAACGTATGAAGAAATACCTTGCCCTCGGTCTCCGATTGGGGAGTATCGTCGCCGCGGTGGTGTTGATGCTCTCCCTGGTCAACGGATTGACCCGCAGGACCATTCAGGAGCGAAACCGCCTGGAGGGAGAGACTGCACGAGCCTCTCTTTTGGATGGCACGTTTACCGAAATGACCGACGTTTCCATTCCCGAAGAAGAAGCAAAAACCGTCACCGCCGTGTACCGGGCCCAGTCCGGGGACGTCATCACCGGGTACTGCTTTGACGTTACCGTCAAGGGATACGACGAAATTACCATGATCGTTGGAATTAATACGGATCTCACCGTGACGGGGGTTAAAATTCTCAGTCAGAGCGAGACCCCCGGCATCGGATCGAAGGCCGTGGAGGAAGAGGGAGCGTTCCTTTCCCAGCTGAACGGCGTTTCTTCCCGGAATCTGAATTCGGTGGTCGCCGTCAGTGGTGCGACCGTTTCTTCCCAGGGAATTCTTAACGGAGTCCGGTCCGCCGTCGCCGTTTGCAGTACGATTTTGGAAGAAAAGGGGGAATGATCTATGGCTAAAGAGAAGGTTTCTTTGAAGAAAATTATCAAAGACGGAATCCTGGATCAGAATCCCATTTTCGTCCAATTGTTGGGAATGTGTTCCACCCTCGCCGTATCTACTTCCGTAGTCAACGGAATCGGGATGGGTTTGAGCGTTACCTTCGTTTTGGTCCTTTCCAATCTGTTTATTTCCCTGCTTCGGAATCTGATTCCGTCCAAAATCCGTATTGCCTCTTATATCGTTATTATTTCGGGATTCGTTACGGTTGTGGATATGCTCCTTCAGGCCTACGTTCCGTCCCTCGCGGAGTCCTTGGGCCTGTTTATCCCCCTGATCGTCGTGTATTGTATCATCCTTGCCCGGGCCGAAAGCTTTGCGTCCAAGCACGGTCCTCTGCCCTCGGTCTTGGACGGTCTTGCCATGGGATTTGGATTTACCGCCGCCCTGGTGGTCATTTCCGCCATTCGGGAGCTGATTGGAAACGGAACCCTTTTGGGATATAAGATCATGCCGGATTCCTTTTCTCCGGCGGTTCTCGTGATTTCTCCTGTGGGGGGATTTTTGATCCTCGGATCCCTCATTGCCTTGGTTCAATGGGGAAAAAGCCGTTGGAAGAAGGAGGATTGAGCCATGGCTAATATTTTTCTTTTGACAATCTCCGCACTGTTCATCGAGAACTTCGTGTTTGTGAAGTTCTACGGGATCTGCCCCTTCCTGGGGGTCTCCCAAAAGGCCGAAACGGCCGTCGGCATGGGCCTTGCGGTGACCTTCACCATGACCATGGCCTCTGCCCTTACCTGGCCCCTGTATCATTTCGTTCTGAAACCCTTGCATATCGAATATTTGGAGACCATAGCCTTTATTCTCCTCATTGCCTGCCTGGTGCAGTTGATTGAGATGTTTTTGCAAAAAGCCATCCCCTCCCTCTATTCTGCCCTGGGGATCTATCTCCCCCTAATTACGACCAACTGTGCCGTTTTAGGGGTTGCTCTGCTGAATATTCGCAAGGATTATAACTTCATTGAATCGGTCATCTACGGCTTTGCCGCAGGCCTCGGATTCTTGTTGGCGATCTTCCTTCTGTCTCTTGTCCGGGAACGGTTTGAATTCGCAAAAATCCCCAAGCCTTTCCGGGGCGTCCCCATCGCGTTGATTGCCGGCGGACTTCTCGCCTTGGCCTTCAGCGGTTTGCGGTTATCGTTTTAAAAAGGAGGAATTTTAATGCTTTCACTTCCCGTTTATCTTGAGATTCCTTTGACGGTGGCCGTTCTTTTTGCCGTGGCGTTTTCCTTCGGAGTTCTTCTCGCCGTCGCCGCCAAAAAATTTGCGGTAGAAAAGGACCCGAGAATTGACGAGATCTCCCAATTACTGGCCGGTGCCAATTGCGGTGGCTGCGGATACAGCGGTTGTGCCGCTTATGCCCAAGCCTTAGTGGAGCAAGGAGCCGAGGTGGCCCGTTGCCCCGTGGCCGGTGCAGAGGCAAACCGAAAGATCAGCCAGATTCTTGGGGTGGAAATCCCCGAGCCCGTGCGGATGCGTGCTCAAATCATGTGCAGCGGCAATCATAATACCGCAAATTATAAGTATCTTTACCAAGGATTGGCCGATTGCCATTCCGTTGCCCGCCTGGGAAACGGCCCGAAGGAATGTAGCTACGGCTGTATCGGCTTGGGGTCCTGTGTCAGTGCTTGTCCCTTCCACGCCATTACGCTGAAGGACGGTGCGGCGTCCGTGGAGTACGATCGTTGCCGGGCCTGCGGAATGTGCGTCAATGCCTGCCCTCAGAATCTTATTGAATTGGTTCCCTTTGACTCCCGCTATTGGGTGGCCTGCAAGTCTAAAGATAAGGGTGCCGTGGTCCGGGCTCACTGTCAGACCGGGTGCATCGGCTGCGGAATCTGCGTGAAAAACTGTCCTGCGGGGGCTGTTACCCTGGTGGATAACATTGCCCACATTGATTATTCCCTTTGTAATCATTGCGGCACCTGTGCTGAAAAATGTCCCCGAAAAGTTATTTTTGACGGGGAACCCTCGAATGAGGAGGCCGTGCTGTGAGACGGGAATGGTCCTTTCATCGCTCCGCCCAGCGAAAAAAACGCCTGATATGGCTCGTCCTTTTAGGAATAGGGTCGTTCGTACTGGGGTTTTTTGCCGCCCGGCCCATTCTCCTTCTTTTGGGCCTCATTTAACGAATTTTTCTTCTGTTTTACCTCCTCGGAGCATAGAATCTTCGGGGAGGTATTTTTATGAAAAAAAATTATTTTTATACAACATTGCAGGAGGAATTCTCTCTGCTTTTGAAGGCCGCCCGAGCCCGTTCTTCTTCGGAGATTGAAGCGCTGGAAAGGACCTGCTTTCACCGTCATAAAACCCTCTGTATTCACCTACTGCGGGACTTTATCACCCCCGTCGCCCGGGAGGACATTTACGCCGTTTCTCAGGCAATTTTTTCAGTCTTTTCAACTCTTTCCGCACTTTCTGAACCGGATCGAAGCCGGGCGGAGAAGTCGGTGCTTCTCCTTTCTACGGACCCCTTCCGAATGGATGAGACCCCCCTTCGCCGCCGAGAGGATTTGTGGGATCTTTGGGCCGACTCCTCCCGTCGTACCTCTTCCGGGGAGCGTTGCTTTTTTGCACTGGATCTTCTTGCGGAACGGCTTTTGCTGACGGCCATCCGAAACGCATAAAAATTCTCTGTAATATTTTTTATTCTTATTTAAAATTTCGTTGCATTTGGCGTTTCATTTTTTGCAAAAATCGACAAAAATCCCATGAAATGGGGAAAAATTGGTCTTTGTGCAAAATGCCGAAGGGTTTTCAAAGGTTGTATATTCAAAATTGTTGAAAACCCTGTGGAAAATGTGTAAAACCGCGTATTTGACCACTTTTTTCCACCTTGGGAAATTTTGGGAAATGTTCCGAAAAAATTCATTGAAACCGTCAAACCCTTGATACAAGGGGAAAAATAAAGTTTGTCCAACATTTTGTATCCCTTGCCAAATGGGAAATATATGCAAAAACATTTCCCCGCCATCTCACACCGAAATGGTATAAAATGGTGGAAAACTCTGTGGAAAAATGGAATGACCTTTGATTTTTAACGGTTTTTATAAAGGCGGTCCTTGTGGATAACTTTTATTCGGGGTGCGGAATATTCCCTTTTTAAGTCCAGAATATGAAAATTCCGGAAATTATGATTTATTTCGCATTTATCCCTTTACAAAAGGCAAAAAATGTGGTATAATACTATATAGTATTATAATAAATAGAAATTCGTGTCCCTTCCGATACGAACTTAAAGGAGAAAGCAGACTATGAAAATTAAAATTACTGCGGAAAGTACCCTTGATATGACCGAGGAACAGCTCCGGCAATACGGGATTGAAAAGATTCCCTTGAAGGTTCAACTGGGGGAAGAGACCCATCTGGACGGGGTGGATCTGGATGCTCAGGGCATCTACGATTTCGTGGCCCGGACCGGAATCCTTCCCAAGACCTGTGCCATTGCCCCCGCGGAGTTTGAGGACTTCTTTGCCGAGCAACTGAAGGACGCCGACGCCTTGATCCATTTCAGTATCAGCTCCGGTCTCTCTTCCTGCTATCAAAACGCCTGCCTGGCCGCCGAAGAGGTTGGAAACGTTTACGTCGTTGATACCAAGACCCTTTCCACCGGCATGGCCCTTTTGGCTATCGAAGCCGTCGAAATGGCCCGGGAAGAAACGGCCGATGCCGCAGCCATTGCCGACGAGTGCCGCAAGCTTGCGGAAAAACTGAACGTCTCCTTCGTTCTTGGCGATCTGGAATATATGGTTAAGGGCGGTCGCTGCCCCGCCGTTGTCCGGTTTGGAGCAAATCTGCTCAAGCTCCGTCTTATCCTGGATATGAAGGACGGAAAGCTGGGAGTTTGCGGAAATCTCCGGGGAAATTTGGCCCGGGTCAACGAAGCCTATATTGCCAGTCGGCTGAAGGATAAAAAGGTCCGCAAGAACCGGGTCTATTTCACCACCTCTTGCGTGGAGGATACCATTCCCAACCAAGGACGGAAAATTTTGGAAGATATGGGGATCTTTAGCGAGATTCTCAGCTCCACCGCCGGTTGTACCGTTACCTCCCACTGCGGAAAGGACACTTTCGGCGTTCTGTTTATCGAGGAATAACGAGAAACAATACTAAGGACTAAAAAACTAAGGACTGATCTTTTATGAAAAAATTATTTACCTCCGAATCGGTTACCGAAGGACATCCCGATAAAATCTGCGATCAGATTTCCGATGCCATCTTGGACGCGATTCTTACCGAAGACCCCACGGCACGGGTTGCCTGTGAAACCTTCGTTACCACGGGGCTTGTGAATATCATGGGGGAGATTACCACCTCCTGTTACGTGGATTTTCAGAAAATTGCCAGAGGCGTAATTCGTGAAATCGGTTACGACCGGGCCAAATACGGGTTTGACTGCGATACCTGTGCCGTCCTTTCCGCCATTGACGGACAGTCCCCCGACATCGCCCTTGGGGTGGACCGGGACGGTGCCGGGGACCAGGGAATGATGTTCGGTTACGCCTGTAACGAAACCGACACCCTTATGCCCCTTCCCATTTATTACGCCCATAAGCTGGCAAAACGCCTGACCGAGGTGCGGAAGGACGGAACCTTGCCCTATCTGCGGCCCGACGGAAAAACTCAAATTACCGCCGAGTACGTGGATGGCAAGCCCACCCGCATCGATACGATCGTTATTTCTACCCAACATTCTCCCGAAGCCACCCTGGAGCAGATCCGGACCGACTTGATTGGTTACGTTATCACCCCCATCATCCCCGATTATCTTTTGGATGATGAGACCAAGATCTGGGTCAACCCCACGGGCAATTTTGTCGTGGGCGGTCCCCAGGGGGATACGGGGCTGACCGGGCGAAAGATCATTGTCGATACTTACGGCGGAACCGCCCGTCACGGCGGCGGAGCCTTCTCCGGGCAAGATCCGACCAAGGTGGGCCGTTCTGCCTGCTATATGGCTCGCTACATAGCCAAGAATATCGTCCGGGCGGGCCTTGCCGATCGCTGCGAGGTCCAGTTGGCCTACGCCATCGGCGTTGCGGAGCCGGTCTCCGTCATGGTCGATACCTTTGGTACGGGCACCGTCGGGGAGGATACGCTGACCGAAGCCGTATACAAGGTATTTGATATGACCCCCAAGGGAATTATCGAAGCCCTCGATCTTCGCAAGCCCATCTATCGTCCCCTCGCCTCTTACGGGCACATGGGCCGGGAGGACCTGGGCGTAAAATGGGAGCTGTGTGATAAGGTGGATGCCTTGAAGCATGCCTGTCAGTAATTTTTAAAGCGAGGATCCTTGTATGAACGAAAAAGAAAAAATCCTCCACTATTTGGAACAAAATGCCTGCTTGACCGCCAAAAACATTGCCGATGCCTTGGATATGGAAGAATCCGCTGTGGCTCAGATCATCGCTTCCGCGGAGACGGACGGTACCATTCGGGGGTATCACGCCCTGGTAAACTGGGACAAGACCTCCCGAGAGCACACCTGTGCGGTGATTGAAATTAAAATTCATATCCGTCACGGGGAGGGTTTTGAGGAAGTTGCAAATCGCATCTGTGCTTACGACGAGGTCCAGGATCTGTACCTCATGTCGGGAGGCTACGATCTGATGGTGGTCATCGAAGGAAAGACTCTCCGGGACATTGCCCGGTTTGTGGGGGAAAAGCTGGCGGTCATCGACGGCGTTTGCGGAACGACCACCCCCATCCCTCACACCAAATACAAGGACAAAGGCGTGATAATGGACGTTCTTTGCCACCACCCCCGCTTGATGAGCGAAATTTAATATGAGCATGAATTACCAAGAGTTGATAAATCCCATGGCCCGGGATGTTAAGCCCTCCGGGATCCGCAAGTTTTTTGACCTTGCCGGCTCCATGGAGGATGTGGTCCCCCTGAGCATTGGGGAGCCTGACTTCAAAACCCCCTGGCACATCCGGGAGGTAGGAATTCGGAACCTCAACGAAGGAAAGACCGCCTACACCCCCAATGCCGGTCTGGTTTCCCTCCGCAACGCCGTTGCTTCTTATATGCTCCGCCGTTTTGGCCTAACCTACGACCCGAACAGCGAAGTAGTCGTTACGGTGGGAGGAAGCGAGGGCATCGATGTTACCATGCGTACCGTCCTATGCCCCGGAGATGAGGTCCTGATTCCAGAGCCTTGCTTTGTCTGTTATGCTCCCTTGGCCCAATTGGCCGGAGCTATTCCCGTCCCCCTCTCCACCTACGAGAAGGACGCTTTTCGCTTGATGCCCGACACGCTGGAGGCTGCCATCACCCCCAAAACCAAGCTGTTGGTGCTGTCTTATCCCAACAACCCCACCGGTGCCATCATGACCAAGGCCGATTACGAGGCCATTGGGGAGGTTCTGCGGGGGACCGATATTATCGTCATTACCGATGAGATTTATATCGAGCTTTGCTATGCCAAGGAGCCCCTCGTTTCCTTTGCTTCCATTGAAGGAATGAGAGAACGCACCGTGGTGATCAACGGCTTTTCCAAGGCCTATGCCATGACCGGGTGGCGGATGGGATACCTTTGCGGCCCCAAGGAATTGATCACCCCAGCTCTGAAGATTCATCAGTTCGGAATTATGTCCGCACCCACCACGAGCCAGTTCGCGGCGGTGGAGGCCCTGGAGTACGGGGAAGAGGACGTGAAAAGGATGCGGGAGCAATATAATATGCGTCGCAAATTTCTCTTGCGGACCTTTGCGGAAATTGGAATTCCTTGCTTTGAGCCCCTTGGTGCCTTTTATGTATTTCCCAACTTCAGCCGGTTCGGTCTGACTTCCGAAGAATTCTGCCGCCGGTTTTTGGAGGAAGAAAAGGTTGCCATGATCCCCGGAAGTGCCTTCGGGGAAAGCGGAGAAGGATTTGCCCGCATCTCCTACGCCTATTCCATGGACCATCTCCGGGTCGCCATGGAACGGCTCAAACGGTTTGTTTCCCGTTTGGGAGGTCGACCGTGAAAATTGAAGCTTATGCAAAAATCAATCTTACCCTCGACGTTACCGGCAGAGACGAAAGGGGATACCATCTTCTTTCCTCTGTCTTTGCGGAAATTTCCCTTCGGGATACCATCACCCTAACCCCGGGCGGAAAAGGAATCACCCTGTCCTGTGCTGCTCCCGAAATTCCCACGGACGAACGGAACCTGTGCGTGAAGGCCGCAAAGACATTTTTGGACAGGCTTTCCCTCGGCCCGCAGGATTTTTGTATCGACCTGGTCAAAGAAATCCCCTCCGGTGCCGGGTTGGGAGGAGGATCCTCCGACGCCGCGGCCGTGATTAAATTGCTCTGCTGGCACTTCGGGGTTTCCGTGCAGGACCCGAGGGTCCAACGGGTCGCTCTGTCGGTGGGGGCGGACGTGCCCTTCTTTTTAAAGGGCGGCTGTTGCCTGGCCGAAGGGGTGGGCGAAAAATTGACGGCATTAA
Organism: Eubacteriales bacterium; assembly: GCA_045635765.1. Classification (GTDB taxonomy): domain Bacteria; phylum Bacillota; class Clostridia; order Oscillospirales; family UBA644; genus RGIG995. Next base: position 31,045 of record JAZTWH010000036.1, read on the forward strand.
AGCCCATGCCGGGTTTTTTTATTGTCCTTGCAAAAACCAAGGAAAAGGTCTCGACTCCCGAGGTCTACCGCCGATACGATGAGCTTGGGTTGTCCCAATCTTGGACGACTCCCTCGTTTCTAAAGGCACTGCAGGAAGGAGCCGACCCTTCACCCTACGTGTCCAACCACCTTACCGCCGCTACCGCTACCGTCTGTCCCTCGGTCCTGGGATTGAAGGATCAGCTTCGTTCCGCCGGGGCCGCCGCTTCGGAGATGTCAGGAAGCGGTTCTGCCGTCTACGGCCTGTTTTACGACGAAGGAACGGCACGGAAAGCTATGAAAATCCTCGATGCGGATTTCTGTGAAATCTGTCGCTTCGTGTGATATATCTACCGAAATTTTACTTCTTGAAAGGAAGACGAATACAATGCACAGCATGGGTCTGAACGAAATCCGGGAGAAGTATCTCTCTTATTTTGAGACGAAAGGGCACCTGCGTTTGCCCAGCTTCCCCCTGGTTCCCATTAACGACAAATCCCTTCTTTTGATTAACTCCGGGATGGCGCCTATGAAAAAGTATTTTACCGGCGAAGAGGAGCCCCCTCGCCGCCGGATCACCACGTGCCAAAAGTGTATCCGGACCCCCGACCTGGAACGGGTAGGGAAGACCGCCCGCCACGGAACCTATTTCGAGATGCTGGGCAACTTCTCCTTCGGCGATTATTTCAAGGAGCAGGCTCTGGAGTGGGCATGGGAATTCCTGACCTCTCCCGAATGGCTGGACATCCCCGGCAATCTGCTCTG